>JBLFXD010000781.1:0-3714 GCA_047611045.1 Planctomycetaceae bacterium
AGTTCGAATCACGGACGACGCCGTGATTTCGGCGGCGACGCTGTCGGACCGGTACATTTCGGATCGTTTTCTGCCAGACAAAGCGATCGACCTGGTCGATGAAGCGGCCAGTCGACTGCGGATGGAAATCGATTCGATGCCGGCGGAAGTCGACGAGGCAACTCGCGAATTGACCCGGATGCAGATCGAAGCCGCGGCACTGGCGACAGAGAAGAGCGCGGACAGCCAGCAGCGTCTGGAAGATCTGCAGCGACGTATCGCCGACCGTGAAGAAGGCGTGAATCAGTTGAAGGCTCAGTGGGAATCCGAGAAGCAGGCGCTTTCCGGGGTGCAACCCTTGAAAGAAAAAATCGACGGGCTCCGCACCGAGTACGAGCAGGTGTTTAACCGTGCCCGACAGACGAACTCGAATGAAGACTTCATGCGGGCTTACGAGGTCGAGCAGGAGATTAAGGAATCTCAGAAGCAACTCGAAGCGGTCGAACTGAACCTTACCGAAACTCGCGCTGGCGACGGCGAACGCCTGCTTAAAGAAGAGGTGACTCCGGAAGACATCGCTCGCGTGGTCAGCACCTGGACCGGCGTGCCCGTTTCGAAAATGCTCGAAGGCGAGAAAGAGAAACTTCTCTCAATGGAAGACCGCATCCACGAGCGAATGATCAATCAGCACGAAGCGGTCGTTGCCGTCTCAGACGCCGTGCGACGTTCGCGGTCGGGGCTGCAGGATCGCAACCGGCCGATCGGTTCGTTCATTTTCCTGGGGCCGACCGGCGTCGGGAAGACGGAGTTGTGCAAAGCTCTGGCGGGATTCCTGTTCGACGACGAGCGAAACATGGTCCGCATCGACATGAGCGAATTCATGGAGAAGCACGCCGTGTCGCGACTGATCGGAGCTCCTCCGGGATACGTCGGCTACGAAGAAGGCGGCAAGCTGACTGAGGCCGTTCGCCGGCAGCCGTACTCGGTCATCCTGTTTGACGAGATTGAGAAGGCTCATCGAGACGTCTTCAACGTGCTGTTGCAGTTGCTCGACGACGGCCGACTGACCGACAGCCACGGACGCACGGTCGACTTCTCGAACACGATCGTTGTCATGACGTCGAACATCGGCAGCCACCAGATTATGGAGATGGCGGGCTCGTCGAGCGATGACGAGATTCGCGACGCGGCAATGGAAGCTCTGCGTCGCGAATTCCTGCCGGAATTCCTGAACCGCGTCGACGAAACCGTCGTGTTCCACCCGCTCGGCATCAACGAGATTCGCCAGATCGTCGACCTGCAACTGGCCAACCTCGAGAAGCTGGTCGAGGAGAACAATCTGGAACTGGTCGTCACCGACGCCGCTCGCGATCTACTGGCCGAAGAAGGGTACGACCCGGCCTACGGAGCCCGGCCTCTGAAACGAGCGATTCAGCAACGAATCCAGAATGCTCTGGCCAAAGAGCTTCTGGCTGGCCGATTTGAGGACGGAGCGGTCATCACCGTCGATGCCCAGTCCGGAGAGTTTACGTTCTCCGCGACCGAGGGCGTGGCAGCGTAAACCGTAGGTCAGGCTCTGCCTGACGGAGTCTCTCAACGGACGGAGCCGCAACCGCGCCTACAACTTCCTCAGGCCGAGCCTGACCTATCCGATGCGTTGATATTGGCTCAGTCTGTCCGTAGACTGCCCCGCTTCCCGCCGCGTTTTTACGCCAAGCGGTCACTACAGAATAGATCACGTCGAGACTTAAGCTGCGTTGTCGCAGGAGTTTACGACCTCTGACGACAAATCGGCTCCGGAATGTTTGAAGGCATTACCGACAACTTAAAAAGCGCGATGTCGTTCATAAATCGCGGTCGTCTCACTGAGACGAGCATTCGTGAAGGTATGCAGACAGTGCGGCAAGCGCTGTTGGAAGCTGACGTCAATTACGACGTCGCCCAGAACTTCGTTGAGCGTGTTACCGAGCGAGCTATCGGTGACGATGTTCTGAAGTCGCTCAGCCCGACCGAACAGATTGTCGGGATCGTCAACCAGGAACTCATCGATCTGATGGGTCCGGTCGACCACTCGCTCCACTTCGTCAAAGGCACGACCACCATCCTGATGATGTGTGGTCTGCAGGGAGCTGGTAAGACCACAACGTGCGGTAAGCTCGCGAAGCTTCTGCAGGCCGAAGGTCGCAAGCCGTTCCTCGTCGCTGCCGACCTTCAGCGTCCGGCCGCTATTGAGCAGCTGCGAATTGTTGGCGAACAGGTCGGCGTTCCAGTCCACACGGAAGACCCGGCAACCAGCACACCTCTTAAGGTTTGTACGAACGGCGTCGCCGCGGCGAAGAAAGCCGGAGCAGACGTCGTCATCCTCGACACCGCCGGCCGACTCCACGTCGACGACGAGCTGATGAACGAGCTGGAACAGATCGATCGGCGCGTGCAGCCGCATCAGATTCTGCTCGTTTGCGACGCGATGACCGGGCAGGACGCGGTCAACAGTGCCAAAGTATTCAACGATGCTCTCGAGCTGGACGGTGTGATTCTCACCAAGCTCGACGGAGACACTCGCGGCGGTGCGGCGCTCTCAGTCAAAGAAGTCACCGGCGTCCCGATTAAATTTATCGGTGTCGGCGAGCAGCTCGACAAGCTCGAACTATTCCATCCGGACCGGATGGCGAGTCGAATCCTCGGCATGGGTGACGTCGCCACTCTGTTCGAAAAGGCTCAGGCGGAAATCTCCGAAGAGGAGATGGAAGACGCTCAGCAGAAGATGAGCGAAGGCAAGTTCACGCTTGTCGATTTTCAGAAACAGATGCGCATGGTCAAGCGCATGGGCTCGGTCAAGGACATCATGAAGATGATCCCCGGGCTCGGCGGCATGGCCGATAAGCTCGGTGCTGGCGGTGAGGATCCCGAAAAAGAGCTCCAGCGAGTTGACGGCATCATCAACTCGATGACGGAATACGAACGCGAGCATCCGTCGAAGATCGATCGCAGCCGTCGCAACCGAATCGCGACGGGTTGCGGAGTCGAGCCATCGGAAGTTAACGCTCTGCTGAAGCAGTTCGGCGAGATGGCGACGATGATGAAGAAAATGTCCGGCATGGGAGCCATGGACCGCATGAAAGCGGTTCAGGATATCGCCAAAAACAGCGACCCCAGCGGCAACTTCAAAGTACAGAAACAGCGGAGTAAACGAGGACCTCAGAGCACCGACAAGCTGAAGGAACTCAAGAAGAAGCAACGTAAAGATAAGAAGAAATCGCGAAAGCGAAACAAGTAGCTCGCCCATCGGCGATGCTCGTTCACAAGGAGTAACTGGCAAGTGGTTCGAATTCGACTGAAACGTATGGGGCGGACACACCGACCGTTCTACCGGATCTCGGTGATGGACGCGCAAATGAAGCGCGATGGCAAGACGATCGAGGACATTGGGCACTACGACCCGATGGTGCCCGACAAGTCACAGCGCGTGACGCTCAACATGGAGCGGCTCGACTACTGGATCGGTGTTGGCGCTCAGCCGACCGAAAAGGTCGCCGTGCTGATCAAGAAGCTGAAGAAAAACGACTGGGGCGCCACCAACGCTCCGCCGGAAGCTCAGGCTCCAAAACAGCCTGAACCGCCGGCACCAGAGGAAGCTCCAGCAGAAGAGGCTGCCGAAGCCTCAGCAGAAGCAACTGAAGAAGCGGCTGCAGCAGAGTGATTTTTGCTGCTGTCGCTGAGCGGGCGGCGGACTGA
>JBLFXD010000782.1:0-3709 GCA_047611045.1 Planctomycetaceae bacterium
GTGCGTAGGCAGCCTGGTAAAATGATCGCCGGGGAGCCGCAAGCTTTGGATTCAGGTTGCATACAAAGCCCCGACGCCATGTGGTTGCCCCATCTTCCACGACGTTCACGAGAGCCCTCGAATCAAACAGGACAGCGACAGGAATTCTGATATTTTCAGAACTCACCGGGCACGCCGCACAATGGCTATCCGGACACGCTGCTAGATCTTCAACCCAGCGAAGTCGCTGATGACTGAATGTTTTACAGTGCGTGGGCTCTCATCATCTTGGCGATCATTCTGTGGGGCATTGCGATATTTACAAATGATCCGAACAAGGATTCCTCACCAAAATCCTGATCACGTCACCCATTGCCCTTTGTCGAATTTCCCCTCGGCAGGACGGCTGACCGCCACCGGATGGCCAGTCCGGTGCTCTACCAACCCCCTTCGTTGCCCTGGGAAAAGTGGACATCGGTGTCGACTGACGGCATGATGGGCGTTTGATTTTCAGTGCCTGCAGGGTGATGCCGATGAGTGCTCCAACCAAAGACGAGCTTCAGCAACTGACATTGCGAGGGATCGTCGCCTACGCAGGGTGGCCCGACCACTTGTGGTTGGGTGCCGCAGGCACAGGACGCCGTACCCTCAGGCGACGAACGTCAATCGACCTTGAATTCATCATCTGCTTCCATTCCCGGCGGCCAGAGAATCGGCAGTCCCACCGACTTCTGCTCGATGTACCAGCGAGCGGAACCCCAGCGCCAGTCCACAGCACGGTCGACCAAACCCGCACGCACCGGATTCATGTGCATGTAGTCCAGCTTTTCTTCAACCTTCTTCCGTGACCAGATGTTGAATCCATAATACCGAGCCTGCCATACCGGCTCCGACTCATCCACTTTCGACAGATAGTTCGGGCACTGTTTCTGAAACAGTGCTTTTGCCGCGTGGGACGATTGCTCCTTCCATTCGCTCATGAACTGGCGAGCTGTCCGATCTGCGGAAACCAGATGAGTGCATGGACATGATCCGGCAGCACCACGAATCCCGGACATCGAGCATCCGGATTGGCGAGTTTTGAGCCGAGTTGACCAATCACAATGCGTTTCGCATGGTCCACTTCCAGGTATTTCCGACGTCGATAACAGGAGCATGTGACGAAGTGGATGTGTTTCTCATCGTCGTAGACCCTCCGCTTGACCACGTTGATCTGCTCCTGATGTGACTGCCTTGCCGGTTTGCATCGTTTCCTGATGGTGAGGCTTCCTGTCGCTTCGCGACCCGGACACAAAGTGCCCGGGCCACCCTGTGTCACACACAACCAGCGACTCACGTCACTCCGCTTGCGGTTGGCAACTCGAACCACCCTTCGAAAGAAAACTCGATTCCGTCATCGTCAGTCATATTCGGACTCGCGATGATTTCAAACAAGTACATTCCAGAAGACAAGCCAGCAGACGCGGCTGTCCGACAAATCCCGCGCGAACTACATCGACGGCACGACGCTGGCCAGCCTGATCGAAGACTACCTCCATACGGAGCTGCGTTTCGAGCCGTGGCCCGAGCCGTGGCCCGAGCCGTGGCCCGAGCCGTGGCCCGAGCCGTGGCCCGAGCCGTGGCCCGGGCGCTGGTCGAGCAGTTGCGGACCCGCAACTTCATCCTCTGCGACCTGGGCGCGGACTGTTACGCCTTCGTGCACCGCACGTTCCTGGAGTATTTCTGTGCGGCCGACATCGTCCACCAGTTCAACGTCGCCAAGACGCTTGATATTGACGGACTGATCAACCTGTTCGACATCCACTGCCGCGACGACGACTGGCGCGAGGTCCTGCGTCTGATCTGCGGCCAGATCGACGAACAGTTCGTCGGCCGCATCGTCGAGCATCTTGCCACGCGAACGGATCTCAAGAAGTGGGACGGTAGAACGCCGCTACCGGAATTGCCATTGGCCGTTTGGTGTTTAGCCGAGGGCACTTTCAGTTGTTCGGCAATGTGGACGGGAACTGCTATTCCGCTGGCCTGCGTTGAGACAGTCTGCGAGTGGTCAGCCCGCAGCAGACGTTCGATTGAGAGTTGCTTCGAGACTCTTTGACGAGTCCGCAGCCGGTTCGATTGTCTGCTTACTTTCTCTCCTGTCCGGTCCGCCGAGGCGGGACCTTCGGGATGCAGAGATTGCATCCCGAAGGCGTCTGCGATTGGTAATGAATCCTGGAAGGGGTTCGTCGTTGTGAGACTCGACGTGTTATCCGTAACTCAGAAGGGAAGGGCTGTTGCGACTGTCCGATGTCGCCGTAATCGAGTCGGTTGGAAGTTCAGTCAGTATGAAGCGAGTTACTCGTCGTCCCCATAGCTGGGGTCGTCCTTGCCGCACACGTCAACAAGTTCGATGACGTGACAGTCGCATTCGTCGGTGCTGTCGTTAAAGCCAAACCCAATGATGCAGGCATGGCCGTTACCGTAGTCGGATCCTTTGTGGAGACCGGTTACGTTGTAGGTTTGAGAAACCGTTCCGACCGCATGCGAGATGTCGTTCATCTCGTGAGTGACGGAGTCTCGGACAGCGGTCAGACCGACCACCATTGCCAGGACTCCGATGGTCATTACCAGGACCATTTCGGCCGAGATAATGAACCCGGCTTCATCTTCGTGAAGCCACTTGAGGTGTTTCATAGAGTGTCCCCTTTACGCGAGTGTGAGAGAGTTCTGGAAGCGCCGAGAGAACGTTGCCAGACCGAGAAAGCCGCGAGAGAAAAGTTCTGTCAGCGTGGGCTGACATCGAGAGATCGTTGAACTGCAAGTTCACGAAGGCTTTCTCGGCACTCGTAGCAAAGCCGGCCTCAGAAGCGTTGAGCCGGGGCGAGAGCATTCCAATGACTGCGACAGTTCGCTCGTCCAGAACGTGATCCACGAGGGATAAGTGTTCTGTCACGACGTGCGGGTTGCGCAACATCGAAGGTTCCCATTGCGAGTTGTGTGAGAGAGTCAGCGTGTGAGAGAGTCGTGATTCGTCGAGCGAACCACGGTTGGTCGACTGGTTGATTTGTGTCTTCAGCAGCCAATCGTTCGGGTAGATACCGGACGAAACCTGAAACACTCGTCAGCCGTTTGTGTCGACCGGAAGGACCCAATGCAGTCGGTGTGCCTGGTTTGCCTTCAGCCGTTCTGGCGAGGCGTTTTTGAACAGTCAGAACAATACGAATCTCCCGCTGTTTAGCAGGTTTACGGTCTCTTTCAGATTCTGAACGGTCGCTGCGTTCTGCGTGCCGCGGAAGTGTAAAGTGTAAAGCTCGCTGCAGGCTTTGTGTGTAAAGGCGTGAAGTCTGGTTTGCGCTTTGCTTCGCAAGTCCGTGAGCCTCTTTAGTGTGCAACACCTTGACGCAGGTACTCGGACGTCGCTGCCGATGAGTGCGCATGAGAAAAGGACTCCGAAGCGGCGGTGTCGCCACTCCGAAGTCCCTTCCACGAATCAAGTGACAATCCTGTCCGACCTGCCGCGAGCGGTGTCTCTCGCGGGCAGTCTGGATCAGTCTGTCCAGTCTCCATTTTCAGTCATCATTAACGTGCTTGGGTCGTCCTTACCGCAGCTGTCGACATACTCGAAAATGTTGCAGTCGCATTCGTCGGCTCTGTCGTTGAATCCGAAGCCGGCGCATTCCGCGTGTGGCTTCCAGCAGTCTTTGTCTTTCCTGAGGCCGGTTACCTGGTAACTCTGACTGACCGCGCCGAT
>JBLFXD010000783.1:0-3703 GCA_047611045.1 Planctomycetaceae bacterium
CACGGTCGACGGGCGACCGTGACGGCTGTGCATACTCCGGGAAGGTTCGGCTGCCTCGATCTGTCGGGCACCTCGGTGAGGAGTTTTCACGAAAAGCCCGAGCAGACCAACGACTGGATCAACGGTGCGTTCTTCGTGCTTGAGCCAGAAATCTTTGACTACATCGCCGACGACGATACTCAGTGGGAGCTTGAGCCGATGGAACGGCTCGCCGAGGAAGGGCAACTGCAGGCCTGGAAGCACGAAGGCTTCTGGCAGTGCATGGACACGCTGAAAGAAAAGCATTTTCTGGAGTCGTTGTGGGACTCCGGTAACGCTCCGTGGAAGACGTGGGAGAACGACGATGAAAGTTCTAGTAACGGGCCATCAGGGATACATCGGGACCATCCTCGTGCCGATGCTCACCGCCGCCGGGCATGACGTCACCGGTGTCGACAGTGGACTGTTCTCGCACGCAAACCTCGGGCCGGCGCCGGAACTCCCGACGCGCGAGCTGAATCTCGACGTGCGTGATCTCAACGTTTCCCATCTCGAAGGGATCGACGCGGTCATTCACCTCGCTGGCATCTCGAACGATCCGCTGGGTGATTTGAATCCCGAATGCACGTACGCGATCAATCATCGAGCTTCCGTGCGGTTGGCTGAGGTCGCCAAAGAGGCCGGGGTCGAACGATTTCTTTTCGCGTCGTCGTGCAGTCTGTACGGCGCTGGTGGCGAACATGAAATTCTCGACGAGACCGCGACGTTTCGACCGGTGACTCCGTATGGCCGATCGAAAATTCTCGTCGAAAACGACATCGCGCGACTGGCGAGTGACGACTTCAGTCCGACGTATCTTCGGTGTGCGACGGCCTATGGATGGTCGCCGCGCCTGCGAGCGGATCTGGTTATCAACAATCTGACGGGGTTCGCGCTGCTGGACGGCGAAGTGCTGATGAAGAGCGACGGCTCGCCGTGGCGACCGCTCGTCCACATTGCGGATATCAGTGCGGCGTACCTGGCGATTCTTGACGCGCCGCGGAAACTGATTCACAACGAAGCCTTCAATGTCGGTCGTTCCGAAGAGAACTACCGGATCAGCGAGGTTGCCGAAATAGTGCGGGACCTCGTTCCCGGCAGCGAAATTCGATACGAAGACGGTGCCGGTCCGGACAAACGCTGTTACCGGATTACGTGTCGGAAGCTCGAACAAACCCTTCCCGGCTATCAGCCATCATGGACGGTCGAAGCAGGAATCAAAGAACTGCGCGACGCCTACATCGAATTCGCTCTGACGAAGGAAGCATTCACCGGCTCGGACTTTCTCCGAATTCGACGGATCAGTGGCCTGATCGAAGACGGTCAGCTCAACGACAATCTTCGCTGGATAGGCGACGCCCGGAAGGCGGCCTGAGCTCGTCGAACGACAGAGCAATCAAGGACCATCTTCTGCCACGAATCGAAAGACCGGCAAATGTATCAATCAATCGATCGCTGCCGCAGTTGCGACGGTACCACTCTGCACGACGTTCTGTCACTTGGTGACGTTCCGCTGGCCGACAAGTTTGTGTCGGAAGCTGGATTGTCACAGTCGGAGCTGCGGTTTCCGCTGAACGTCGTGTTTTGTGGCGATTGCTCGTTGGTTCAGATTCGCGAAACAGTCCAGCCCGAGATTCTGTTTGGCGACGACTATCCGTACTTCTCCTCTTTCTTGCCGGCGTGGGTTGAGCATTGCCGACTTAACGCAGAAGAGTTGATCGAGACCCGCGAACTTGGAGCGGATCATCTGGTGGTTGAAATCGCGAGCAACGACGGTTACATGCTCCGCAACTTTCATGATCGCGGAATTCGGACGCTGGGGATCGATCCTGTTCCCGGCCCGGCGGCCGCAGCTGAACGGCTCGGAATTCCAACTCTTCGAGAGTTTTTCGGTTCGCAGCTCGCAGAAGATCTGACGTCGGAAGGTACTTCTGCGGACGTGATCCTTGGCAACAACGTGCTGGCTCACGTGTCTGACCTGTCGGGGTTTGTGACCGGCATCAAGACTCTACTGAAACCCGAAGGCGTCGCCGTCATCGAGGCGCCGTACGTCCGCGACCTGATCGACCACTGCGAGTTCGACACGATCTATCACGAACACCTTTGCTACTTTTCCGTAACGGCCCTCAACCGGTTGTTCCTCGACCGGGGACTGTGTTTGTCAGAGGTGCGGAGAATTCCGACGCACGGCGGCTCGCTAAGGCTTTTCATTCAGCACGGGACAGAACCGTCACGGCAGGTCCGTGAGCTTTTGCATGAGGAAGCTCAGCTGGGACTCGACTCGCCGTCCTACTACGAATCATTCGCCGATCGAGTTTCGGTTCTGCAGCGTGACCTGGTGGCTCTACTCGACAGGCTGCGGTCCGCCGGGAACACGATCGCCGGTTATGGCGCGGCAGCTAAGGGTACGACTTTGCTGAACGCTTCCGGCGTCCGGTCCGAGCATCTCGATTTCATCGTCGACCGAAACATTCACAAACATGGTCAGTACATGCCGGGTTTGAAGACGCCGATTTTCGAAACGGAACGGCTTCTGACTGAGAGGCCGGACTACGTGCTGCTGCTCGCCTGGAATTTCAAGGACGAGATCGTCCGTCAGCAGGCTGAGTATCTGGCGATGGGCGGGAAATTCATTGTGCCCGTCCCGGAAGTGTGCGTCATCGACGGTCTGTCGGATTTATCGGCAGCGTCGTAGTGACGGCGGTCAATAGTCCATTCATTCCAAATTCATTGCACGCTAGAGCGAACAGCTATGACGACTTCAACCGGACGGAACCAGGGCGAGACTTTGGCTGCTGCTTCAAGCCCTCGGCTCGAACCGTGCCCGAATTGTCAGGCTTCGAACTCGCGACAGATTTACTCCGTGGACGGCATTCCTGCACATAGTGTGTTGTTGATGCCGGACCGGGAGACGGCCTCGCAGTACCCTCGCGGCGACATGCGACTTTCGTTTTGCGAAGCGTGCGGTTTCCTGTCGAATTCGGCGTTCGATGTAACGCTGAACGAATACAACGTCGACTACGAAGAGACTCAGCATTTCTCGGCACGTTTTAATCAGTTTGCTGACGAACTCGTGGCTGACCTGGTCAATCGATTCGGAATTCAGAACAAGCGAGTCCTTGAGATCGGATGCGGCAAGGCCGAGTTCCTTCGTCGTTTGTGTGAAGCCGGGAATAACGAAGGCATCGGTGTCGATCCAAGCGTTCGGCCAGAACGCCTGTCAGCAGAGGCCAGTGCCAGGATGCAGTTCATTCCTGAGCTGTATTCGGAAAAGCATTCGCAACTCAAAGCAGACGTGATTCTTTGCCGACACACGTTGGAGCATATTCAGCCAACTCGCGAGTTTCTCGACATCGTCCGACGTTCAATCGGCGACAGGTCGGACGTGCAGATTTGCTTTGAACTTCCTGACGTTCGCATCGTCCTGGAAGAGACGCGGTTCTGGGATGTCTACTACGAACACTGCTCGTACTTCAGCGCCGGCTCGCTCGCCAGGCTTTTCCGCGAAGCGAGCTTTGACGTGACCGACCTCTGGCGAGCCTACGACGACCAGTACTTGCTTTTGATGGCCAAGCCTGCTGATCAACCGACGGCAGCTTCGTTGGCAATCGAAGACGATCTTGAAGAACTGTCAGCCCTCGCGGCGGCGTTCGAGGTGAACAGTGAGGCTGAGATTTCGCACTGG
>JBLFXD010000784.1:0-3697 GCA_047611045.1 Planctomycetaceae bacterium
GCGGCAGCGGCTCGTCGTCAATGACGCCCAGCGTCCATTCAGTGCCGACGATCGCTCGTTCAAGCAGGCAGAAGTTGTCGAGAGCGAAGCTCTGCGCGACGGCATTGGCAAGTTCGGATTCACCTTCGACGATGACCACTCCGAGGCTTGACCCCTGACAGTCCGGCTTAACGACCAGCGGATAGCCAACAGCGGCAGCCTGCTCGACCACTCGGGTTGGCGGATCGTCCTTGTGAACGAGTGCGTATTCCGGTGTCTTGATTCCCGAAAGCGTAAAACGCTCTTTCGCCGCCGACTTACTGAACGCGAGCTTTGAGGCCTCGGAATCGCTGCCGGTAAAGATGACGTCGTGAGCTTCAAGGATTTTTTGAACGCCACCGTCTTCGCCAAACGTGCCGTGCAGGGCGAGAAAGGCGACGCCGATGTTGCTCCAGTCGAAGGTGTCGAGTTTCGTCTCGGCTGGGTCGACGAGAATAACTTCGTGGCCTCGTGCGGAAAGTGCCGCAGTGACAGCAGCACCACTCTTCAGGCTGATCGACCGCTCGGCAGAATTGCCGCCGGAAAGAACGGCGACGCGCAGCGGGTTCAGAGGAGAATGAAGAATGCCCTCCATGGCTCACTTCCAATCCGTTGTTCGAAACGGGGCGTCGTTCAGCCGTGAACATCGCTCGCCCGGGTGTTTCAGAAGAAGCGACTACTTACCAGACTTGGATCTCCAGTTCCAGCTCCACACCGAACTGCTCTGAAACTTTTGACTGAATCAGATCGATCAGTCTCAACACGTCGGCGGAAGTTGCTTCTGGATGAGTGATGATAAAATTGCCGTGTCGGTCGCTAACTTCCGCGCCGCCGACTCGCGTTCCCTTCAGCCCGGCCTGTTCGATCAAAGCTCCGGTGCTGAGGCCTCGCGGGTTTCTGAAAATGCACCCGGCCGACTGAGATGCCAGCGGCTGAGTGGCCTTTTTCATAATCCACAGTTTTTTCATGCGGCGAGTGATCTCTTCCGCCGAATCTTCCTGCAGTTGGAACTCGCCTTCCAGAATCACCAGCTCGTTGATGCTGCTCTGCCGGTACGAAAACGACAATTCGTCTTCGCTTCGAGTGAATCGTTCTCCTTTGACGGTCAGAACCGTCACGGCCGAAACGAATTGCCCGATGTCCCCGCTGCGGCCTCCGGCGTTGCCTCGCAGTGCCCCGCCGATGGTGCCGGGAATTCCGACCAGCGTTTCCAAGCCCGCGAGCCCCGCCGTCACCGATTCCGACATGACGTGCGAAAGCAGAGCGGTCGCTCCGGCTCGGACTATTGTGCCGTCGATTTCGACCTTGCCAAACGCGGCGTCGGTCAGTCGAAGCACGACCCCGCTGACGCCATCATCGCGGACCAGCACGTTTGAACCGCCGCCGAGAACGTGAATGGGCGTTTCGTCTTTGTGGCACCAAGCGACAACTTCCTGCAGCTCGTCGTGGCTGCGGGGTGTGACGACGTACTGCGCCACTCCACCGGTTTTCATCCAGGTCAGAGGGCCGAGGGGCTCATCTGCCTGTGTTATTTCGCTGAAGCGTTCGAGCAAACTCATGCGGAATCCGATTTATGTTTCCTGCTCCCAAGGTCAGCCAGACGTCCCCCGGTTGAGCCGAATCCTCCAAAGTTGCTCGAAGCTGGTCAAGCGACGCCAGCACCTCAACAGAACATCCCGCCAGATTAATTCTGGTCGCGAGTTCCGTCAGCGCCGCCTCGGCCAATTCGGTATTTTCTCTCGCGGCGAAAATCGGCACGAGCAGAACTTCGTCCGCGTCACCGAACGAGCCCGCAAACTCACTCATCAGTTGCTGAGTGCGTGAAACCTGGTGCGGCTGAAAGGCGACGACCAGCCGTCGGTCAGGATATCTCTTCCTCGCGGCGGCCAGCGTAGCCCGCACGGCAGTCGGATGATGGGCGTAGTCGTCGACGAGCGTGACGCCGTTCCACGTTCCGATTTCTTCGAACCGTCGCCGGACGCCTTGGAACTTGCTCGCTGCATCGCAGGCGGCCTCGGGCGAGACTCCGGCAGCGTGAGCCACCGCGATCGCCGCCAGAGCGTTCTCGACGTTGTGCCGGCCGGGCAGCGACAGCTCGACCGTTCCGAAAGTGCGTCCCTGCCGCATGACATCGAACGCTGTTTGCCCCGCTTCTTCCCGCAGGCTTGAGATCGCCCAGTCGGCGCGAGACGCGGCGTTGCGACCGAGTCCGGACGAATTGGTGACCGGAAGAAATGTTTCGATCGCCGCCCGGCATTCATCCTTGAGGCGTGCCACGATCGGGCAGTCGGCTCGGATGATGAGTTTCCCGTTCGGCTGGATCTGAGAGGCGAAGTCAGCAAACGCGTCGTACGTCTCGTCCAGCGTTCTGAAGCAATCGAAGTGGTCGGCCTCGACGTTCAGGATCGCCGCAATCTGAGGTCGGAACTGCAGAAAGTGCCGACGATACTCGCAGGCTTCGATCACGAACAACGATTCCGACTCGCCCAGCGCCGAAGCCGAATCGTTGACTCGTCCCCAGCCGCTGCGTCCGTATTGAATGACTTCTCCGCCGATCACGGCAGAACTGGCGACGCCCGCTTCGCGAAGAATCGAAGCCGTCATCGCGGACGTCGTCGTTTTGCCATGCGTGCCGGCAATGCAGACTCCCGTGTTCTGAGCCAGTAATTCGCCGAGCAATTCAACGTACGAGAAGGTTGGAATTCCCAGTCGTTGCGCGGCGAGTCGCTCCGGGTTGTCTTCCGAGATCGCCGGGCTGAACACGACAAGGTCCGCCGTGGTCGGAAGGTGCGCCGAATCGTGCCCCTGGTGAATCTTAAGAATCTGACCAGACTTGACTGACGATTTCGTCTGGCCAGGTTGCTCTTGCTCAACACTCAGGTCAGAGCCCGTCAGCGCACATCCAAAGTCCAGCAGAACTTCAGACAGCGCCGTCATCCCCGCCCCGCTGGCACCGACCAGATGAACCTGCGGAGGCGAGTCGGCTGGCCTTTCGCCGGCTGTCGTGGCGAACGTTCGGCGCTGAAATAGTCGCTGAGAAATGTGCGATTCCAATGCCATGAGCGTCCGTGCCTGACGAGTGTCCGGGACGTGCTGAACTCAGCAAAGTCACGGTTGAACAATTCCGGCGAGAGATCCGGCAAACCGTACCGCGAACGTACCGAATTCGGGAAGGTCAGATGCGCCCCAAGTCGATTTCTTCGTCGTAGGTCAGGCTCTGCCTGACGAAGTCGTCGGTACGTTCAAGCTGCGTCCTTTGGCAATCGAAACTCCGTCAGGCAGAGCCTGACCTACGCCAATTGCCCGACCCGATAACAACCCTCAAGCAGCTTCTGCCTGTGCGAGCCGAGCGGACGACGGTAAATTGGACCGTCCGAATTTCACGCAGCGGTGAAATAGTTCCTGGCCAGTTGCAGCGGTAATTCGCTGCACGCCCTCGCGGAAATCCATGCCGAGACAACGAAACATTTTCATCGATCGCGTGCGATGCTCGTCGGCCATCCGTGCGATGGTGCTTTGTGTCGTCGCCACAAGCCTGGTCGCCGCAATGTCGCCGGGGTGTTTCGCCTGGCAGGCGGTTTCGTCGGATGAACCAGTCCGTGCCAACGATTCAGCCCTCAGCCACTCGGCTGTCCCGCTGCGAAACCGAACCGTCCAGGAACGATTGCGGCGAGTCGTG
>JBLFXD010000785.1:0-3696 GCA_047611045.1 Planctomycetaceae bacterium
GCAAAATCATGTCCATCAAACGCAGAGTCGGCGGATACCGCAATCGCGAAAACTTCAAAACCGCCATCTTCTTCCACTGCGGCGGACTCGACCTCTACCCACGATAAACCCAGATGGACCGAATTAGTAGCAAGGGCCTTCCGACTCGCTGAAGAAAATCAGCTTTCGAATGTGGAGCATCTTAGACAACTGTGGAACAGACATTGTAAATAGCTGGACGAGGCCCTCCGCATCCGCCGCGAGGAAGAACTGCCCGTGTACGAGCGGCTCGGCGCGACGCGCGATCTACTGGTATGCCAGGCGGAGATCGCGCTGAATCTCCTGGCCCGTAACGCACCCGGGGACCGGGACGAGGCGGCGGAACTGCTGCGGCAGGCTCACGCCGCGGCCGAGCGGATGGGGATCCCCGAAGCCGGCCAGATCCGCGAGTGGCAGGAAGGGGAAGGACTGGAGTTATAGGCCGCAGATTTTCGCAGATGGACGCAGATATTCAGGAAGAGAAACTTCACAAATTCTATTTTCAAACTGCTCTTTCTGCTACAGATGTTTTCAATTCATCCGCCCCTCATTACTCTTCTGTCACGAAGAATCTGCGTTTATCTGCGTGCATCTGCGGCCAATAAAACCAGAAGAAAAATCATGGACCTTGACCACCTGAAGCCTCTGACAGAAAAGATCATTGGCTGCGCGTTCAAAGTCTCCAACACACTCGGCCCAGGGTTTCTGGAAAAGGTCTACGAGAACGCTCTGGCCCACGAACTGCGAAAAGCCGGACTCGATTTCCACCAGCAGTACCCGATCAGCGTCCTGTACGACGGCACCGTCGTGGGAGAATTTTTCGCCGACCTGCTGGTCAACGAGCAGATCGTCATTGAGCTGAAAGCTGCGAAGAACCTGGACGACGCCCACCTGGCTCAGTGCCTGAACTACCTGAAAGCCACCGGGCTGCCGCTTTGTCTGCTGATCAACTTCGGAACTCCCCGAGTCCAGATTAAACGCGTTGCTCTGACGCAGCAGTGAGGTTGGCCGCAGATTTTCGCAGATGGACGCAGATATTCAGGGATGAAGAACGGTGTGGAATGTTGAAATCCGAGTCATCTCGTTGATTTCTCAGTCTTACCATTTTCAGAAATGACTATCTCAAAGCCTTTTCTCTTTGCTTTATCTGTTTCTTCCTGTCCGCAACATCTGCGTTTATCCGCGTGCATCCGCGGCCAACTCCAATTCCAAAAGCCAGGCTGTCGGCAGCAACAGGCGGCGACTTGAACTGAACTTGCCGGTGGTTGGTAGTTTTGTGCTATTCTCTGCGGCGCTACAGTTCTCAGGGACGATTTTGAGATTCCTCATCACCCCTTCAGGGCATTCCTTGCCCTTGTTCCTGTGAATTAAGCACCCCTCCTGCGACTCATTTCACGACCTGCTCATCCCCCCTTACACATCTTCGTACTCGCATTTCGACTAGCGCGAAATCTTTGTTCGTGCGCGTTGAATTCCGAGGCCGGAAGGATCCGTCCTGATGCTCCGCCAATTCCTCAGCGCGACTGCGGCAGCCTCTTTTCCAGACGCCAATCACAGCCAGATTCGTGGCCAACGAAGCCGTTTGAGCTTTGTTTTGCTTCGGATGCTGGTCTTTTCGGCGGTGATGGCCGGGTTGTCCGGAGTCACCTATGGACAGTTTGGGTCTGACCTGTTCGACGAGTTCAACTCGAACGAAGGGCGAACCCTGGCGTTCGGTTCTGATGACGCTCCGCCGTTGCAACGGGTCAATAACGGAGCCACCAACTGGCGGGCTCGCGTTGGGCATCTGGCGTTCGAGACATTCGGTCGCGACTCGTCGATCACTCACGTCGAGCTGATGCCGATGATTCCGCTCGACAATGCCGCGCTGTTCACGGACTGGCGGCTGTTTGTCGACAATCACGGCGAGATCGGAGCGAATCTGGGGCTTGGCTATCGACAGTGGGTTGAAGAAATTAACCACGTCGTTGGAGCCAGCATCTGGTACGACGGCGACAACACCAGCACCGAATACTTCAATCAGTTGGGCATCAGCCTCGAAATGATGGGTGACGACTGGGACGTCTTCGGCAACGTCTACATCCCCGTCGGAGACGACACGAAAGACTTTTCCGTCCGCAATACGAACTCGCGATTCGGTACTGGCGGCACGACCATCCTGTTCGACCAGGTTAAGGATCGTGGCGAAGCAATGCCGGGTTTCGACTTCGAATTCGGATTTCTGGTTCCGACTGATTTTGCCCACGAACACGAAGTGCGAGCCTACGCTGGCTGGTACTACTTCTCGAGCGACGAGGCTAACGACATCAATGGAGTGAAGGTTCGACTGCAGGGCGACCTCAACCAGGTCATGACAGCTCAAGTTGAATTTACTGATGACAACGAATTCGGAACGAACGTCATCTTCGGGGGATCGGTTGTTCTGCCAGGTAGCCTTTCTACCGAGCGACCGTCGGCTCGCCGTCGCGAACGACACCTCGGTCGATTCTCGCAGCGTAACTACAACGTGATTGTGTCACGCCGCATCCGGACGCAAGCTGGCATTACGGCGGTGAATCCGTCGACGGCCGCTGGCTACTCGGTCGCTCAGATTTCGGCCAACGGAGACCTGCCATCGACCAGCGACATCCTGCTGGTTCAGGCTGGCGCGACGCTGACCTCTGCGATCACTCTGGCTGACGGCCAGTCCCTGCTCGGTGAAAAAACAGGCCAGCAGATTGTTGCTGACGGGTTTGGTTTGATCGATGTTCCAGACTTCTCGGCTGGTACCGGGACACCGATGATCGATTCCGTCGCGGGTAACGCGATCACGCTGGCGTCGAACACTCGAGTCGCCGGCCTGTCAATTACCAACGCGACCGGCCATGGCATCATCGGATCGGGCATCAGTGACGTGACGCTCTCCGACCTGACCGTTTCCGGTTCCGGCATGGACAACCTGTTCCTCGAAAACGTCGCCGGTCCAACAATGCTGACTGGTCTGACACTGGGTGACGCGATGGGATCGTCGTTCCACCTCGACGGCTCGACAGCCAATGTTACTCTGGCCGGGGCGATCTCCAACTCGATGGGGCGATCGTTGCTGATCGAAAACACGTCGGCTGACACGACCGTCGATCTGAGGAATGCGACCGTTCAGGACAGCGGCTCGGGCGTGCTGATCTCGGCTGTTGCCGGCGACGTTCAATTGAACGATGTCACCGTCACTGGCGGAACGGGTACGGGCATCGAAGTAACGGGCAACTCGGGAACGGTCATCTTTAACGGACTGACTGCGGTTTCCGGAAACACCGGTCCGGGCATCAACGTTCACGACACCGTCGACGATGCAGGCACGACCGACGTGGTCGAGGGGCAGGTCTTCTTCAACGAAGTGAACCTCGCGGCTGACGGTCAAACAGCCCTCGTCGCCAGCAACGCGTCTTCACTGCAGATTATCAACGGAACGATCACGGCAACGAGTTCGGGAGCGGTTGCTGATATTTCAGACTCGCTGATCGACGTTCGCCTGAGAAGCATCTTCGCCGATGGCGGACCGTTCGCCGTGAATATTGCGGATACGGAAGGGACGTTCGCGGCACTCGGAGATGGCTCCCGCGCTGCCGGCTCGGGCGGCTTGATTCAGAACATGACAACGGCGATTACGACATCAAATGCCGACACGGTATTCCTACAGTT
>JBLFXD010000786.1:0-3691 GCA_047611045.1 Planctomycetaceae bacterium
TCCCAAAGAGCCATCCGCCTGCACAGGCAACGCGGCAACGCTTCCGGTTGAGTAGTTGGCCAGGACGACGGTCTTCCCGGATGAGTCGATGTCCAGGTAACACGACGCCGAACCTTTGGCCGATTGCTTGTTCAGTCGCGTGAGTTTTCCGGTTTGGGCCTCGATCGAGTACGCAGCGACGAACTCGTTTTCTGCACCGCCAAACTTGTCGGTGTCGATCGAGTAGAGGAAACGACCGTCCGGCGAGATCACCAGAAAGAACGGATGCTGCACATCGGTCGTTTGATGTTGAGGTGTTAAGACTCCGGTTTCCGAGTCAAATCGAAAGGCGTGAATCGCCCCCTTTTCTCCGGCAGCAAACGCGGAAATGAAGACCAGCGGATCATCGGCGATTACGTCAGAGGGCATAGTGAGCACAACACCAAGGATGAGAGAAAGGAAAAGTCGCATGGTTGATTGATCTCCGAATGTCAGAAGTCCTGGCTGCGGCCCGTCGAGGTTGCAGGTCGCCGACGGCAGCCCGACAGCCTATGTGCAGAAGATTCATGATTCTACTGCACCGAGAGTGATTGACGCGTCTGAGTATCGAACGAGACGATCAGCGGATGTAGCCCCGCACCCAACCGCGAGAAGCTTGCGGCGGGATTTGATCCGCGACGTCGCTGCCGTCCGCCAGTGTGAAAGAGATTGCCAATGGGAATCGTCCCTTTGGTGGGTTACCTGTGTATGCGCCGCTTCCCCAGAATTCTCCAAGGACGACAGCGTCGAATCGCACGACCTGCTTGTCCTTGACCTCGACGATGCCATTGATCGCCGCTTCGTAACCACGCTTGTGATTCGAGGTCTCGAGGTGAGCCTCACCGTTCAACCTGCCGGCCGTGGACGTGAAGTGAACCTTCCGCACTTCCTTTTCATCCCAGAACGGCGGCTCGCCGCGTGTATTGTCGACAAGATGAAATTGCGCGATCCGTTGTTGCAGTGAGTCGGGAAACTCGCCGTTTGTCAGTGCCTGATGCTCGGCCTTCGAGACCCACAGATTGTCTCGTGACATCGCCGTCTGAAAAATTCGCTGCCATTTGTCGGTCGTGGGTTCATAGCCGTCCAGAACTTTTGCACGGACTCGAATCACAAGACCACCCTCCGGCGGAGTCGGGTTGAACCGCTGGTCGACCTTTCTCGGTTCAATCCACTTCCCCTGGCGGTCGGACGTCTCAAGCTTGCGGAACTCGGCGAGCTTTTCGGTCATCAGTCGACGAACGCGGTCCGGGTTTCGATTGTTGTTGTAGACCAGCAGCTTGCCGCTTGCGGTCGCAATATAAAAGCCCTGAGTTGTGCCGTTGAAATTGCTACGCGGTCCCTGACCGGCGATTTTGCGATAGAATTCACCTTCCGTGTCCTTCTGTCGGCGCTGATAGGCCTGGTCGATGGCCACGGGGATGAAACTGGTCTTGAGCATCCGGACGATTTCCGGATCGGCGAATGTCGACTCACGGTCGAGCACTCCGTTGTTTCAGGTGCAGCCCAGCGGGTGGCCGTCCATGGCCCAGATGAAGATCGGCTTGTCTTCCTTCGCGGCAGTTCGTTGAGCGTTCAGGACGGAAATTTTCCACGGGATAGTCAGCCAGGGCGAATCGCCCGGTTGAAGCTCGGCGTGCAGACGTTTGAACTCCGCATCCGACAGGTCGACCGAATCCGCTGTGGCCGAAAACGCAAACTGCAGCGCAGCGATCAATACCGCAGCGCTCAGGCAGGAGACTCGTGGCATGATTCTCAAACTCCGATTCGGGTTACATCGAGACTGTTCAAGGAAGCCGCTGCGCGGCGGGTGGTATTGTAAGCGACAGGTGTTTGTTGGTCACGAGTTGAAATGAGTGTGGCAGAGTTCTTTCGGAAGTTTTCTTTTCTCCGAAAGGACGATGTGATGCAGAACGAATCATGGGATGTGCGGATGGACGGCGACATGGTGATCGCCGGGTTGAGTGAGCGGACTCGCGAGGCGTATCTGCGGGCGGCACGGCAGCTGGCGAAGTTTCATCGGAGGGCTGATCCAGGCACGCTCGCTGAACGTGAGCGGTGCAAGCGGGGCCGGTGTTATTGGCGGTTCTGGTTGGTGCGGTTGAGGGTCTGGCGGCGTCTGGTTCGACTCGAGCGCCGGGCGGCGGATTTGGTGTTTGCTTCGTTGGTGCGGATTTGGAGTTGGGACTCGGGATGTTCGGCCAGCCAGTGATCAGGCAGCAAGGGCACCAGCAAAGTTGGGACGTCGGGGCCGGACGAGTTCCGCATCAGGACCGGTAGCCGCTCAAACACGTCTTTGAGGTACGCGTACGGATCAATCTTCAGTCGACGGCAGGTGGCGGTCAGCGTGTAGAAGATCGCGGCGGCCTGTCCGCCTGCGGGACTTCCGAAAAACAGCCAGTTCTTTTTTCCGATGACGGGATTTTTGACGGCTTGCTCAGAGGCATTATTGTCGAACGGGATGTCGCCGGAATCGAGAAAACGTTCGAAGCATTCCCAGCGAGTGGTCATGTAATTGATCGCTCGGCGGAGGTCGTGTTTGGGACGCAGCGTGGCGAGTTGCTGATCCATCCAGTTCTTGAATTCCTGCAGCAGCGGTCGCGAACGTAGTTGGCGTTGCACGTGACGTTCGTCGTCGGAGAGTTCACGCAGTTCGTCTTCGATATCGAACAGCCGCCAGAAGTATCCCATCGCTGTCGCGGTTTGTTCGGTTGGGCCGAGCGCATGCAGTTCCTCGAACTTACGGCGGACCAACACTGGGTGTCGGTGCCCGCGCATGACAGCCCGCAATTCTGATCCGCCCCTGCGAATTGGAACTCAACAGTTCGTAGCCGATGTAAGCGTCGGACACGAGCGTGCCCTCGAAGTCCGCAAAGAATGCGGCAGGGCCGGCACGTGATCGACTCTCGGTGAATGAGAACGTCGTGTAAGGAAACTGCTGATCGCCGAGCACCGCCCACAGGTAAGTCGTCGACGTCTTCCCCTGGCCCGGAGCGAGCATTTTGACCGGCGTTTCGTCTGCCTGCACGACGGACGATTTCAACGCGAGCGTCCGCATTAAATCAGTCAGCGGAGACAACGCTTTCGACAGACGCAGCATCCAGCGACATTGCGTGCTGCGGTCGATCGTCAGCTGGCTGCGTCCGAGGATCTCTTCCAGTCGATAGTATGGCAGATGGTCCGCGAAATGGTTCACGGCCAGGCCGGCCAGCAGTGACGGGCCCGCGAAGGCATTGATGATTCGCGGCGGACGATCAGCGGCCAGCATCGTTGTTTGGGTGGCGTCGTCGTTGTCGATGGCCAGCATCTCGACGAACTCTTCAATGACGGTCAGCTGTGGTGGTTCCCACTCGACGTACTCGCCGATTTTCTTCAGAAAGCGGCGGCCCGCGTCGCTCTGAAGATGCTCGGGGATTTCCGACTCGTCCAGTTCATGAATGCGACGTACTCGCGGCAGACTCTCGGGAATCACGCGACGTCTGCGTCCGGTTCGCGGCGTAGAGGACTGAGCCTCGTCGCCATCTTCGTCATTAGCGTTCGTGTCGTCGTCTGTTTCGTCTGCCGCGGCGGTATCGTCCTCGCCGGATACGCCGCCCTGCGACGTTCCACCGACGACGACCGCATCGAACAACAGTCCCTGCCGTGGATCATCAAAGCGTTCGCGACGCTGACCGAA
>JBLFXD010000787.1:0-3669 GCA_047611045.1 Planctomycetaceae bacterium
GTAGCTGGTTGAACATGGCGGAAATTGAACTGGGCATCCTGAGCCGGCAGTGCCTTGATCGTCGCATCCCGAATCGCGAGACATTGACTCAGGAAGTCGCCGCATGGCAGAGCCGCCGCAACACCGAACTGGCTCGCGTGAACTGGCAATTCACCACCACTGACGCACGCGTCAAGCTCAAACGACTCTACCCAACCACCGAACCCATCAATTCGGTATCAAAACCCGCCAACTGAAAGCTGGTCGACCACTAGTTCGAAAGCTGGAGATGAGGAATGAGGTGGTCCCGGTTGTCAGACCAGGGTTTTAGTCGGACCAAAGCGTTGCGTGCCCCTTTGCCGTAGGGCCTCCGGTTGTCTACGATCGTCTACAGGGGCGATTACGACTGCCCGGGTGGCGTGACGACTGTTAATGAAGCTGTGCGTGACTCCGTCGATCGGTGGTCGAACCATGCCACGTGCTGTTTGGACATCCGCCCGCCCGATTCGCCATCTTGCCACGCGTACGCAAGTCTGGAAGGCATGGATTTCTCAGAGGGCATCCGGTAAGTCAGGCACTGAGAGCTATGCGCCGAATTCAGCCATCGGTCGGCGATCACACCAGAACGTAGACTTCGTCGTCGTCTACTTCGACATCAAACGGCTGCTGGCAGATGGTGGGTGTTAAGCAGTGTGATCCGGTGTTGATGTCGTACTGCCAGCCGTGCCAGGGGCAGGTGACGACTGTTCCGTCGAGTTTTCCCTTGCCGACGGGGCCTCCAGCGTGAGCGCAGATTCCGTCGATGGCTCGTACGCCGTCTTCCGTTTTGAAGAGCGCGATGACTCGGCCGCCGGCGGTGACTTCGAGGCCGGATTCGGTGGGGATTTCGCTGAGCGACGCGACGCGATGTTTCTCGGGCATGACGACTCGTTCGTGGCGATCGATGGTGAATGTGGCGTGCTGTTCTGGCGAGCGGCGACGTGAAGCGTATCCAAAGCGGAAGAGTTTGGAACAGTCTGCGGAATTGTGCATTTCACGAGCCGGATTGGCTGTTCGACTCCACCGGCGAGTTAACTAGGATACCGGTCGAACGAAATTCGAAGATTGACCTGACAGCGAGCGACCGTGGACGAATTGCAGCATCAACCCGAAAGACCGGCGCCGGTACCAAAAGTGGTCAAGGCGATCGGTCCTCGGCTGCGCCGGTTGCTGTACGTCGTGTTTGCTCTGCTGGCTTTGGTCGGAGCAAACTCGGGATATCTGGCCAGCGTGACGGCTCTGGAATGGTTCACGGGCGAAACCTATCAGAACTATTTCTATTTTTTGATGTTTCTCGGGCATCTGGTTCTGGGGCTGCTGATTGTCGTGCCGTTTGTGGTCTTTGGCATTGTCCACACGCGGAACACTTGGCGCCGCAGAAATCGGCGGGCGGTGCGAGTCGGATATGCCCTCTTCGCGGTTTGCATTGGCGTGCTGGTGACCGGGCTGATGCTCGTCCGGATTTCGGGCGTATTTGATCTGAAGAACCCGGCGGCTCGATCGGTGGTTTACTGGCTGCATGTCGGTACTCCCGTGGTCGGAGCGTGGCTGTACTGGCTGCATCGCCTGGTTGGGCCAAAGATTCGCTGGAAGGTCGGCCTTGCTTATGGCGGAGTTGTGGCGGCAACCGTGGTGGCGATGGTCGGTCTGCACTCGACGGACCCTCGAGGGTGGAACGTCAAAGGCCCGGCAACGGGCGACAAGTATTTCGAACCGTCGCTGGCCAGAACGGCGACCGGCAATTTCATTTCCGCCGACGCACTTTCGAACGACGAATACTGCCGCCGCTGTCACGAGGACGTGCATTCCGACTGGCAGAAAAGTGCTCACCGAAACAGTTCGTTCAACAACCCCGCTTACCTGTCTTCGGTGCGTGAGACTCGTGAAGTCCTGATGGCTCGCGATGGAAACATCCAGGCGTCGCGCTGGTGTGCCGGGTGTCATGACCCTGTCCCGTTTTTCAGCGGAGCGTTCGACAATCCGAAGTTTGACGATGTCCAGGATCCGACGGCCCACGCCGGCATCACCTGCACCGTTTGCCACGCGATTACGAACATCAATTCAAACAAAGGCAACGGCGATTACACGATCGAAGAGCCGCTGCATTACCCGTTTGCCTCAAGCGACAGCCCGATTCTGCAGTGGGTGAGCGAGCAGCTTGTGAAGGCGAAACCGGCGTTTCACAAGAAGACGTTCCTGAAGGATTTTCATTCGGAAGCCGAGTTTTGTTCGGTCTGCCACAAGGTCAGCCTGCCGTACGAACTGAACCATTACAAAGAGTTCCTCCGCGGGCAGAACCACTACGACTCGTACCTGCTCAGCGGAGTTTCCGGGCACGGGGCTCGCAGTTTTTATTATCCCGATGTCGCTCAGGAAGATTGCAACGGCTGTCACATGCCGGCTCGGGAGTCGAACGACTTCGGTGCTCGAATTCTCGATGACTCCGGCAAACTGAAAGTTCACGACCACCTGTTTCCGGGAGGCAACACAGCGATTTCCTGGTGGAACGGTCACGCCGACGCCATGAAGCGGCAACAGGCGATTCTCGAAGGCAGTTGCCGCGTCGACATCTTCGGCTTGCGAGCGGACGCGCAGATTGATGGTGAGTTGACCGCTCCGCTGCGGCCCGTTGTGCCGTCCTTGAAGCCAGGCTCGTCGTACCTGCTGGAAACAGTGATTCGGACGCTGAAACTCGGGCATCATCTGACGCAGGGAACGTCTGATTCGAATGAACTGTGGCTGCATCTCACCGTTTCAAGCGGGGATCGCATCATCGGCGAAAGCGGAAGGATCGATGAGAGAGGCGACGTCGATCGATCAGCCCATCGAGTCAACGCGTTCGTGCTGGACAAAAACGGAAACCGCATCAACCGCCGCAACGCTCAGGATATTTTCACGCCGCTTTATAACCACCAGATTCCTCCGGGGGCCGGGCAGACCGTTCATTACGAACTTGAGTTGCCGGATGATTTGAAAGCTCCGGTGAAAGTTGAGCTGAAGCTTCTCTACCGGAAGTTTGACCGTGAATACGTCGAAGAGTTCATCGCCGGACGTCGCAAGCCTGGCGATCTTCCATTGCGGGGATTCGATCCTGAAAAGCCGTACGGAAACCCGTTGCCGATTACGATTCTCGCGTCAGACTCGCTGGTCTTTCCGCTCGAGGGAGTCGAATTTGCCGAGGCCGTTTCGGCAGCCGATCGAGGAATCCCCGAGTGGCAACGCTGGAACGACTACGGGATTGGCTTGCTGCTGAAAGGGAAGGGTGAGCTTCGTCAAGCGGCGGAAGCATTCCGGCATGTCGAAGAGTTGAACCGGTACGACGGCCCGTTGAATCTCGCACGCGTGCTCCAGTCTGAAGGCCGTATCGACGAAGCGATTCTGGCTGTCGGTCGAGCGGCCGAACACACCGAGCCGCCAGCACCGCCGTGGACGGTCGCGTGGCTGGGTGGGATGTTGAACCGCCAGCAGAACCGTCTTGCCGACGCCGAGGAAGGTCTGCGAGCGGCGCTCGAAATGCGGACGGAAGAAACGATTCGCCGGAAGTTCGACTTCAGCCTCGACTACGTCGTGCGGAATCAGCTGGCGTCGTTGCTTTACGATCGTGCCCGTCAGGTCCGACTTCCGGCGAAGCCAGACGCTGCGGAAGACGCT
>JBLFXD010000788.1:0-3666 GCA_047611045.1 Planctomycetaceae bacterium
CCCGAAACGAAGATGCCCGCAACATTCCGTTCGGCCCCTGTGAACTCGCCGCCCATTCGCCCGGCGAGTCCCGTCATGCTGCGCGGCAGTGACCGAATTTCTCCGATTCACACTGCCGGGCAGCCCCGCATGTCAGCACGACCAGAAGCATCGTTCACACCGGATTCCGTCCTGCTGACCACGGAACCCCCGCCGACCGTGACTCGGCCCGCCCACCAGTGTAAACTTCCGCTTGTCCCAATTCGTGAGCTTCATTGATTCCGCAGTACCCCGCTGTTCGACTCACGAAGCGGAAAACTTCAACGCACGATCTATCAGTCGGCATCCATGCCGCCGGATAGATCGCAATTCGTTATCCGAAATCCGGACCAGTTGCCTGACTGTTGAAATAGTATTTGTGTTGGACTTTGCAAGTATGTTGAATAGCTTCTGTTCGTGGCGCCTTACTAGACAGATTCCATACGCATGACGGAATCACCATTCCCCGATAAACTTCGCATCAACTGGTTCGAAGACTACCACACACACCATTTGGGAGAACTCCCCGATCGCAAGCTGGCTTGGGGAATCGAAACTTTTGCATTCATCAACTCGGACGGCAGTCTGGGAAATCATAATACCGGCACCCGTGTTGATTATGCGATACTGTTTATCTTTGATCGTGACGGACAGTTTCTGTCATCCAACCATTGGTCAAGCCGACAAACCGAGTCTTCGTCGTATGATGAGCTCGAGAAACTTGTCGCCGCACGTGGTGGAATCACTTACCGGGACATCGAGATCATTCCATTCATGACCACAATCGACGATGTAGAGTTTGGCTTGGTTCGCGACCCGACCACTGAGATGATCAGTTTTGAACCACATTGAATTATTTCTTTCATGGAGCCTTGGGACGGAGAGTACTACACATAGTGACGTTGATTTGTGTGTGCCGCCCATGTCTTTGCATACTTCGCGACTGCCAAACTGGTTTGACACACTTGAAGAACATGGGCCAAGCGAATCCGTACCGGAGAACTGGCAGCCGAATCGCCGGATAAATCGGGTAAGGGCGGCCATTTCTGACCGCCCGCCCCACACCACCTGGCATGCGGGTCCGCACCAGGCGGTTCAACGAAGCGGAGCGAGTGACGCCCAGAGACTCTTCAGGCTCACCAGTCCCTGCTCCTGCAGCCACTTGTTCGTCATGCCGACACCACTGGCAATGGTGGATGCAACCTTGCGGATGCCTTCGGCTTCAGTCGGCTCGATTTGTGACAGTTTCGATCTTGAGCTGTTCGCCTTTACCGTCGGGGCCGGTGGCGATGCGGACTTTGTAGGTCCTGGCGGGGCCGAAGATCTGGCTGGCTGATTTGCTGACTTCCCAGTTTCTGCCAGGGGCGCTGCTTTTGAAGTTCAGCAGTTCGTTGGCTGGGATGTTGGTCAGTTTGAACTGGCCTTTCTTATCGCTCTGCGTGGAAGCGACTGTTTCATAACCACGTGGCCGAACGGTGTCCGGCGCCGAGACTAAGATGTAGCGGGATGCCAGTGGCTTGCCGTCGCGGTCAACGATCTCGCCGATGATGACGCTCGCGGGGAGCATCACGAAATCGGCTCGTGCGATTTGACCGAGGACGAGGTCGCGTTTGCTGAAATGTTGGATGGGTCCGACCTCGTTCTCACCAGCCATCGAACCGGTGATCCACATCGGCGGATACCGCCTGACTTTGACCGAATGAGGTTTCTCGCCCTGATGCAACAGCGCTTCGAACAGGCCGGATTCTTCAGCATCGCGTTCTGTCAATCCATCGAGCTCGGGTTCGACAAAGAATCCGCGATAACGGGCGATCGTTCGCAGGTCGAGCCGGAAGTTGACTCGATAGTTTCCCTCGGTGTCGGTCTTTGTTTTCACGACGTCGATTGTCGGGTGGAATGCCGTTCTCAGGCGAATCGGGACGTCAGCCATCGGCTTGCCATCCTTACCAGTGACTGATCCTTCGACCGTCCACGTTTTCAGGGACTCGCCTGTCAGCATTGCCTGGCCGTCTGTGACATGGTTGTCGGCCGATTGTTTGCTGCGAGGGATCTCGAAGCCGAGCCGCTGAAACTCTTGCCTGACCCGTTCAGGAAACTTGAAAACGAGCACTGCCGGTTTGTCGAAATCCTACCGAGTCGTCAAGACCTCTGCCGGGTTCGTGATATAGACATGCGTCACCGCCGTGTCGTCCACGAACCACAGCTCGTCAGCATCCGGCTCCCAGACGACTGCCCAGTTGCGATAATTCTGCTCGCTGACCTTCGGGTAGATCCTGATTCGACTCTCCGGCCACGGCTCGGCTGCATCCCAGACGACCGCCAGCCACGGCTTCACGACGGTTGGACGGCAGACGACAAGTCGCCGTCCCTCTTTCAACGGATAGTTGCCCGAATGATTCGCGCTGCGGACCGGCCCCTTTCGAGACGCAGCTGGTTTTGCCGCGGCCTCTGGCTTCGTTGAGACCGCTGGCTTCGCTGAGACCGCTGGCTTCGCTGCGGGTGCTGGCTTCGCCGTTGCCGGTGATTTTGTGGCATCCTTCGCAGGTCCGTCCGAGAGCTTTGCCGAGGACGACTTTTTCTCGGCGGCCGGGTCGGCGGGGAGAACGCGGAATTTCGTTGGGCCGGATTGAAGCGAGCCAGCGAACGGAATGGGGCTCGCGTGTTCTGCCAGGCGTTTTGCCAGCGTGTCGAGCGCTTTGGGATTGCGGTCTGCGAGGAAGGCCGTCGTTATCTCGTCGCTGTGCGTAGTGCCCAGGTCCAACGCAACGTGGTAGACCAGTCGTCTGCGTACTTCATCGCCCATGGGCAATGGCAATTCGCGATGCAGACGCGCGGTGACAAAGTCGAGCCACCATTCAGGCTCGCCGTCGATCTTAGAAGTTGAGTTCCAGTTCGCGAACACCACCGCCGGCGTGAATGTCACTTCATCGCCGGCTTTTGCCTCGATCCATGAACCCACGGGCGTGCCCTTCCAGGCATTGCCGTCACCTCTCGGTCCAACGCCGATGCCCGCAGCCGTTACTTCGATGAACTGTCCGGGATAGAGCCGGCACGGCACGAGTCGCGCTCGGGTCAGCCAGGACGTCGAGGAAATGTTGACGTCCGCGCCGTTTGCATCGTGCGCTTTGTGCAGGCCGGACTGACGCCAGTTTTGCGTGCGGAACACGACGGTGTTCTTTCCGGAGTTGTGGAACAGAATTCGCGACTTCAGCGGTGTGCCGAGCCGGTACTCTTTCGTAGCCGGATCCAACAGCCACGCCACGCGCAGGCCGTTGGAGTGTGCTTCACCCCACGGCGCATTCTCCAGTTCCTTCGGAAGAGGCTTGCCCATTCGCATGGTGCTCTGGATTTCTTTTTCCAGCATTGCCTGGATCGGCGACGCCTGGATGGCAGCCACTTCGTCGAGCAGTGCCAGCACTTCGAGCGGCCCCCAGTCCCGTGTGGCATCCAGTCGAGGAAGCATCTTCACGAGTTGCGGAGTGGTTCTCCATGTGGGGTTGCTATCCGTAAAAGTTTTCACACTTTCAGCGAGCAGCCCAATCAGCCCACCAGGAAACGTCCTGTCCCAGCGGATGCCCTGATTCCAGATGATGAACAGAGTTCGCGCGTCTTTGTGTTTCGGCGTAAGCGCACGGTGAAGTGCATCTT
>JBLFXD010000789.1:0-3658 GCA_047611045.1 Planctomycetaceae bacterium
GTCAGCAGCAGCGACATCATGTCGCCGTAGGTGACGACCCATTCCGGGACGCCTGGTGGATCTTCTTCTTCCATCGTTCATTACCGTTTGCATGTCCGGAAGTCACCGCGAGATCCTTCTCATACACCCGCTGATTGATTCGAAAGACCGATTCAAAATCAGGCAGCGTCCTTGACTGCGCGTTCCTTCTGTGAGAGGAACGTCGACAGCTTCTGATCGACAACTCTGGGATTGTCGCCGTTTTGAATCGCCATAATTCCCTGCACAACGACTTCGCGAATCTGCATTTCTTTCTTTGCGTAGTACATGAGTTTGTCCGCAAAGGGCAGTGCAACAACGTTGGACAAGAGGGCACCGTAGAGGGTTGTGAGCAGAGCCACCGCCATCCCCGGACCAATAGCCGCCGGGTCGTCCATGTTTCCGAGCATGATGATCAGGCCGAGCAGTGTGCCGATCATCCCGAAGGCCGGAGCGTATCGTCCGAGCGTTTCCAGCAACCCCCTACCCGCACTGTGTCGGGCGGCGGTTGCCAGCATTTCGGAACGCATCACGCTTTCGATCAACTCGGCCGGGCTACCGTCGACGGCCATCTGAATCCCCAGCAGGATAAACGGGTCGTCGATATCGGCAGTTTTATTTTCAAGCGCCATGACGCCTTCTTTGCGAGCAACTTCCGCACACTTAACCAGCGTCTTGATCGCCGGAGCCATGGCGGGCGGGTTCGGCAGGATCGCCTTTTTGATGACGATCGGCATCGTCAGAAACGGCCCCATCGGGTAGGCAATCATCGTCGCCGCGATCCCACCGCCAACCACCACGGCCAGAGACGGGTAATCGATGAACGCACCGAACGACGATCCTGGAGCAATCGCGATTGCACCCAGCAGCAGAACGATCGTAAGAACGACTCCGATTATCGTTGCTTTATCCATAATTCGACGTTCCGCAGATGATTCGTCACAGACAGAAAGTTAAGTCGCGAGCCGTAGTTCGACCTTGTTTTGACGCCGCCCGGGTCTTCACGCCGCCCGGGTCTTCACGCCGCCCGGGTCTTCACGCCGCCCGGGTCTTCACGCCGCCCGGGTCTTCACGCCGCCCGGGTCTTCACGCGGCCGGTGCAAGGCGAACGGCTCGTGAATACGCAATGGATCGGCTGACGACTTCTTCCAGAGACTCTTTGACGATGAAACGATCGTCCGTCGTCAGAGTGACGTACGTGTCAGGTCGGCGTTCGACGTACCGAATCAGCTCGGCATTCACGACGAACTCGTCACCGTTCAACTTTGTGAGTTTGATCACCGAATTGCCTCGAAGTGAGTCGTCAACGACGATGCCTTTAACGGCCAAGAACGAGCAGTTCGTCGACGAGTTGCTGCACAGAGCTGATGACTCGTGCGTTTCCTCGATAGTTCGTGGAAGAAACGATCAGATCGACCAGGCTTCGGCCAACGTCCGTGTTCGACAACTCGATCGCCCCCGACCGAATGCTCCCACTGCCTGTCTGACCAGGAATGGTGATCTGAGCTGGCCCGGAACTCACCGCCTCAACCAAGGTTCCACCACCACTTTCGACAAGACCTAGCGGATTCGCGAATCTAGCAAGTACCAACTGCCCGAGTGGTCGAATGACGCCGTTTGTGAACACGCCGCTTACGACTCCTGAGTCACTGATGTTGAAGCTGCTTAAGGACCCAGCAGGTGCACCATCCTGAGAGAGCAACGATAGGGAACCTGCAGACCCGAGTTCTGTCAGCCCTGAAATTCGAGACAGGTCGACACTTATGCTCATTGTTTTTGCAGCCGTCGCATCTCGATCGATGGTAAGTAATGCCGTTGAAGCTCCTGCAATTTCACCAGATTCATTTAGCGAGAATGTTCCAGAAGTCAGGTTCGTGTTGAGATCACTGTCCTGGCTACTTTCGAAGTAGTACCGGTAGGTGGTTCCGGTCGATGACTTCGAATCGAGCACCGTGTGCATCTTGACGATTACCTGTTCGCCCAGTGAATCGAATACCGGAAATGTAGTCACGGTGCTTTCGCCAATACCCGTTCGTGCGGAAGTAAAGCCAAGATCGATTGCTTCGCCGACGGACACTCCCGGTACAGCCACCGACACTCGAAGTCTCGACGGAGTTATCTCTACTGCCTGCGACGTCCCTGCATTGCCAACGACCTCAAACCGGCCGTCGGCAGTGATATTCACGCCAGCCGCTCCAAAAGGATCACCTGGATCACTGGCGGCAGAAACTAAACCCAAAGTTTCCGACAAGAACTGCGCAAAGTCTGCAGCAGTACTGGTTGCCGTGACGGCAAACTCAACACGATCGTAATCGGCTCCTCCCTTTCGGGGAGTGTACGTAAGCGACTCTCCAGTAAGGAAGTTAGGTGTTCCACCGATGGCTGATCGGACATCTGTAAGAAGAGTCGTACCTGTAATGGCCACACCAGTTCCGTCGAAAAGTGGATTCGATTGAACCACTTCGGACTCCGTCGCTGTGACCGCCGCTTCATCAGCTCGGAGCGAGCCTTCAACAGCCGCGTTTCTCGTTTCCTGGGCAACGTTTAACTTGCCAAGGGGAATCTCAACGTTCACGAGTTGAGTTGTCACGATGTTGAACTGGTCATCGATTCCGTAGCCCTTAAGGCGAAGCCCTTCAGAATTGATCAGCTGACTTTGATTATTGAGCGTGAAGTTTCCGTTTCTCGTGTAAACCTGTCCCTCTGCCCCGCTCACTACGAAAAAGCCTTCTCCTTCAATGGCGAGATCTGACGAGTTGGTACTGGTCGTGATCGCTCCTTGCGAAAAGTCACGGCGGATCGCGGCGGTGGTTGAACCGAGACCGATCTGCCGTGGGTTTGTACCGCCATTGTTGCCCTGTGGCGCTGAACCAACGGAGAGTGTTCGAGACAGTTGGGTCGTGAACTGAACCGAGGATGCTTTGAACCCATTCGTGCCAGCGTTGGCGATGTTGTTGCCGATGACTTCGATCGCCGTCTCGTTCAGCGTCAAACCATTCAGCGACGTATTGAGAGCCGTTGTCAGACCCATGAGTTCCCCCTCCATTGGTCAGAATGCGGCATCCAGTTGCCGCTCGCCGCCTTTGAAGCGTGCCTCGGTAGTGAGAGGCAAGTCCCTTCAGCCACGGCGTAAGTGATCGCGCAAAGGTTGCAGCGCTGTGGTTTGTATCGACAAGGACAAAGCACGGCTGAAACGCATGTGCGACTCGGAGGGATAAACCCGCCGGCTGACGTGTCTATCCCACGGCATTCGGCCGCTTTGAGAACCTGTCTTTCGCGAAGCAATGCGTGCCAAAGATGCGTCCTCGCCAATGTATCCGGCCAGTCACGCGGCATCCGCCTCGCGGCATGCGATATCTCCCTGCTCTGGGACGTTTCTGCACCCGTTGTCCGTTCTCACGTAAGCGCACGGTGAAGTGCATCTTGCAGGGGGCTTTATGCTGAGGTGATTTATTTTCCCTCAGTCTGGAGTTCCGAGCGATGGCGAATCAGCGGCATAGTGTGGAGAAAGAGGTTCTCACTGCCAATGACAGTCCATAGATGTCGATCCGCCAATCGGTGTGGCTTGGAATCGGGGTTTTGTGGCAGACTTCCCAGAGTTTACAGTTTCTCAACTGAGACAGGGAGGTCTCTCATGCCA
>JBLFXD010000790.1:0-3655 GCA_047611045.1 Planctomycetaceae bacterium
CAAGTCGAGATTAAACGAACGGCCCAACGGCCCAACGGCCCAACGGGCCAGCCCTTTGATAGCCCCGGACGAAGTCCGGGGTGTGAATTCGGCAAACGGATCGAGCCCCAACGGGGCGGTCCTAACGTATATTCGGCAGTTCGCAGGGCCGCCCCGATTGGGGCTTTGGTGTTTTCACATGATTAATTTCCCAAGGCGATGCCTTGGGCTGTCATAGAGCTGGCCCGTTGGACCGAAGACACATGACCGACTTATGTACAAACAACAGGGTCCCGCCTGCGCGGGAATGAGTCGCCACTTTCGATTATGAGTACCCGGCTGGCATGTCCAGGTGATAGCTTATCCCGATCATTCCAACTCGGGAGCTCTCCATGCGTCGCCTGTTTCCTCTACTGTTTACCGGCCTTCTGGCTGTTGCTGCTTCGAATTCGTTTGCTCACGCCGACGAGGTCGAGGAAAAGCCTGTCGCGACTGCTGAGTCGGACATGGAGCCAACCGTTGCAGCCCTCGCCGAACGCGTGCGCAAGTCAGTGGTCGTCGTTTCGTTTTCCGGCCGCGACGGGAAACAACAGGGGCTGGGAACGGGGTTTGTGGTTTCGGCCGACGGTTTGATCGCCACGAATCTGCATGTGATCGGCGAAGCTCGGCCGATCGACGTTCAGTTTGCCGATGGCCGCACGTTTCCAGTGACGGCAATTCACGCGACCGAAAAGTCGATGGACCTGGCGGTGTTGAAGATCGACGCCAAAGACCTGCCGGTTCTGGAACTTGGGGACTCCGACGCGCTGAAGCAGGGCGAGCAGGTTATCGCGATCGGCAATCCGCTGGGATTTCGGCACAGCGTCGTCAGCGGCGTCGTCTCCGAGAAACGCGAACTCGAAGGGAAGCCGATGATTCAGGTGGCGATCCCGATTGAACGAGGCAACAGCGGCGGGCCACTGCTCGACATGCAGGGTCGAGTTCACGGCATCGTCACGCTGAAGTCTCAAGTAACTCGAAACCTTGGATTCGCGGTCGTCGTCAACGCGTTGAAGCCGCTGCTGGAAAAGCCGAATCCCATTCCGATGTCCCGTTGGACGACGATCGGCACGATCGACAAACGGGAATGGACGACCGTTTTCGGAGCACGCTGGCGACAGCGCGCCGGCCGCATCAGCGTTGACGAGACCGGAAGCGGCTTCGGTGGCCGTTCGCTTTGTCTTTCGACTTCAGAGCCGCCGGAGATTCCGTTTGAGATTGCCGCGTCCGTCAGGTTTTCTCCCGGAGAAGGGGCGGCCGGATTGGTCTTTCACTCCGACGGCAACAACAACCATTACGGCTTCTACCCGAGCAACGGCCGCCTTCGGCTGACACGGTTTAATGGCTCGAGCGTCTATCAATGGAAGGTTCTGCAGGAGGTCTCTCACAAAGCGTACGTGCCGAACGACTGGAACGATCTCAAGGTTCGGATCGAAAAAGACCGCATTCTTTGCTACGTCAACGACGAGCTGGTCATCGAGTCGACAGATTCCGGACTGAGCGACGGTGCGGTCGGCCTGTGCAAGTTTCGAAACTCCGAAGGCGAGTTTCGACGTTTCCGAGTCGGACAGAATCTGAACAGCGATCGTCCTTCTGAAGAAATCGTGAAGCGAATTACCGAAGCCGTAATGTCGCTTCCCGCCGACCGGCCTGCGGGCAACGACGTAGTCGAGAAACTGCTTCCAGATGGGATGTCGACAACGGAAGTGCTGCGGCGCGAAGCCAAACTGTTGGAACAACGTGCGCAGCGGATCCGAGAACTCGCCGTTGCCGTGCACGCTCGCCGGACGCAGCAGGAACTGGCTGATGAAATTGCAAAGAAGCCCGAAGACTTTGATCTGCTTCGCGCGGCGTTGTTACTTTCGCGAATCGATAATGAAGAGGTCGACGTCGATGTCTATCTTGGCGAAGTCGATCAACTGGTCGCCGACATCAAGTCCGAGATCGCTGACGACGCTTCCGAACAGGACCGACTCGCGACGCTCGACAGGTTTCTGTTCGAGCAGCTCGGGTTTCACGGCAGCCGCACCAACTACTACCACCGTTCGAACAGCTATCTCAACGAAGTGATCGACGATCGCGAAGGTCTGCCGATCACTTTGTCAGTGCTCTACATGGAGTTGGCAAGACGGCTTGACCTGAAAGTCGTCGGCGTCGGAATACCGGGGCACTTTGTCGTTCGCTTCGAGCCCAAAGAGGGTGATTCGAAACTGATTGACGTCTTTGAAAACGCTTCGCCAATGACGCTGGAAGTCGCGCAGGCGACGATTCGAGCACGTCTCGCTGGGCAAGTCGACAAAGAAGAAATGGAACGACTGGTCGAAACGTTCCTTGACGCGTCGCCTCCGAAAGCAATCCTGCTGCGAATGCTTAGTAACCTGCGAGGGGTGGCGGAAGAAGACCGCGATCTGGATTCAATCCTGCGTTACCTCGACACGGCAATAGTCATTGATCCAGACAGCCTCGAAAACAGAGCGCGACGAATCGACATGCGGATCCGCAGCGGTCGAATTTCGGAGGCACTCGTCGACATCGACTGGATGCTCGACAAACGACCGGAAGGCATGGACGTCAATCAGGTGCTGCAGATGCGTGCCGAACTGGAAGCTCGACTGCAGCAATAATCAGGTAAACAACGGAACGCAGAACGCAAGTAGGGTGGGCACTGCCCACCATGTGTTTCACCATAGCGTTCCGAATGCCGGTGGGCAGTGCCGACCCTACGACTCCTCTGCGTTGAAGTCAGCATTGAACCTTACTCCCATAGCGCCCTCATCTTATGCACGACTTCGAACTTGTCAGTGACTACGCACCAGCTGGTGATCAGCCTGCGGCGATCGAGAAACTCGTCAGCGGGATCACGGAAGGCAAGCGCGATCAGGTTCTGCTGGGAGTTACCGGATCCGGCAAGACGTTCACGATGGCCAACGTCATCGCTCAGATGAATCGTCCGACGCTCGTCCTGTCGCACAACAAAACGCTGGCCGCTCAGCTCTACGGCGAATTCAAAGAGTTCTTCCCGAACAACGCCGTGTCGTACTTCGTGAGCTACTACGACTACTACCAGCCTGAGGCGTACATCCCCGCGCGGGACATCTACATCGAGAAAGATTCGTCGATCAACGAAGAGATCGACCGGTTGCGGCTGCTGGCGACAAGCGCGCTCGTCAGTCGTCGAGACGTCATCGTCGTCGCCAGCGTGAGTTGCATTTACGGTCTGGGTTCGCCGAAAGACTATCTCGACATGATGATCCCTCTGCAGATCGGGGACGAGATCGATCGAGACAAACTGCTGCTCAAGCTGGTCGACATTCACTACGAACGCAACGACTACGAACTCGCGCGGGCGAAGTTTCGCGCACGGGGCGACGTCATCGAAGTCTGGCCGGCGTACGAGGAGTTTGCGTTTCGCATCGAGCTGTGGGGCGACGAGATCGAAAACCTGTCGATCATCAATCCGCTGACCGGCGAAGAGGCCAAGAAGCAGACCGAAGTTTACATTTATCCGGCGAAGCATTTCGTCATGCCAATGGACCGGATCGAAGCCGCCGTCCTCTTGATCGAAGCGGAGCTGCACGAACGACTCGAACACTTCAAGAAGGAAGGCAAGCTGCTGGAAGCTCAGCGGCTGCAGGCT
>JBLFXD010000791.1:0-3655 GCA_047611045.1 Planctomycetaceae bacterium
GGATTTCCGGGATGCGGTTTCGATCGACTTCCAGTTTCGCTCGCGGTGCCTTGGCATCGAAGACGCGGCCGTACTGATCAAGGTCGTCGGGGATGCTCGTTCCGGCAAACTGCAGCTCGATGATTTTATGCTGGCTGAAGCGGTCGACGATGTCGGCGATCGGGCCGTCGTGTTTGAGTTCGCCCTCGTTAATGATGATCGCTCGCTGGCAAAGCGCTTCGACATCCTTCATGTAATGGCTGGTCAGGATGACCGTGATGCCCTGCTCTTTCTGATAGTGCTTCAGGAACTCCTGCACGCGCCGCTGCGACACGACGTCCAGGCCGATTGTCGGCTCGTCCAGCAGCAGAACATCCGGGCGGTGCAGCAGCGCGGCGATCAGCTCCATCCTCATCCGCTCGCCGAGCGACAATTCCCGCACCGGCTGACCGATCAACTTCCGGACTTCGAGCATCTCGGTCAGCTCGTCCATCCGCTTGTCGAAGTCTTCGTGCGGAATTCGGTAAATCTCTTTGTGAAGCCGGAACGATTCCTGCGCGGGCAGGTCCCACCACAGCTGATTCTTCTGCCCCATGACCAGCGAGAACCGGCGGCGGTAAGCGTTCTCACGGTGCCACGGTACATGGCCAAGCACCGTTGCTTCGCCGGAGGTCGGGTAAATCAAACCTGACAACAGCTTAAGCGTGGTCGTCTTGCCGGCACCGTTGGGGCCGAGGAAGGCAACCATCTCGCTCGAGTTGATCTGAAACGAAACGTCGCGTACGGCTTCGACGGTTTTGAACTCGCGTTTAAACAAGCCTTTGAATGACGCCGCCAGACCTTCGCGTTTGCGATAGACGCGGTACTGCTTCGTCAGTCCCGCAGCCTTGATGGCGATGTCAGTTTCCGCAGACATGTCGGTTCACAAGCTGTTTGACTCAAAAATGGTTACGTGACGCCGTGGATTTGTAGGGTATTGACAAGCGCAGCGCCGGCATACCATTTCCGGATGCCCGGCAATCTGGTATGCCGGCGCTGCGCTTGTCAATACCCTACGCATACTCGAACAAACCACCCTGGGGGCGGGCAGCGGTTAGATGGTTTGAGCGAGGAAGCCGCCGTCGACGACGATGTTTTCGCCGGTGATGAAACTGCCGGCGTTTGGAGCGGCCATCAGCACAACAGCTCCGGCGAGTTCGCTCGGAATTCCGAACGGGCTGCGCGGATCGTCGCCAAGCTGCCGACTCGTTGGAGTGTGGTTGCGGATGCTTTCGACTCGTTCCGGTGTGAGAACTTTTCGGTTCTGTTCAGCCGGGAAGAAGCCAGGCGACAGAGCGTTGACTCGGATGCCGTACTGAGCGAATTCGCGGCCGAGGTTTTGGGTGAGATTGACGACGGCTCCCTTTGATGCCGAGTAGGTGAATACTCGCGACAAAGGAATCACTCCGCTCAGCGACGCGATGTTGATGATCGAGCCCTTGGTTCCGCGGTCGACCATGTCCTTGCCGAAAACCTGGCAGGCCAGTCGAACAGCTCGCAGGTTCGTGTTGAGAATGTTGTCCCACTCTTCGTCGGTGATGTCGAAGAAAGGCGTCGCCGAGTTCGTACCCGCACCGTTGATCAGAACGTTGGTCTCGCGGCCTGCGGCTTTCAGGTGAGCGACGATGGCTTCCAGATCTTCGCGACTCGTGCTGTCTGCCTTAACGAATTCTGCTGAGCCGCCAGCATCGACGATCTTATCGACGATCGTTTTTCCGGTTTCGTCGTCAGTCTTCAGCGTTCGCCCAACGACGACGACGTGAGCTCCGGCACCGCCGAGTGCCTCGCTGAACGCTCCACCAAGGACACCCGTCCCGCCGATCACGACTGCGGTCAATCCATCGAGGTTAAACAGCTTGTGCAAATAGTCAGAGGAAGCAGTCACGTTGGTCGTTTCCTTTCCCGCAGCGGGTCACGTCCACAATAAATGGACTCGAAGCGGCAGAAGTAGTCAGGGTGCAGGCAGTAAATTGCCGTAGTTTTAGCAGTGAGAACGCCAAGTTAGCCGCGGCCTGGAAGCGTCGCAAGGAACGGCGAGTCATCCTAAACTTGTCATTCCCGCGAAGGCGGGAAACCAGTCGATTCCAAATCAACTGTGCTAACTACTGGGTGCCCGCCTGCGCGGGCATGACGAACAGTCGAACTTTCCTCGAGCTATCAATACTCGTTCTGCTCGCCGGTGTCGGCGTCGAAGGAGCGGAAGCTGGATTTGACGGCCTGGCGGACGACTCGGTTTTCGACTTCTTCTTTCAGCTTCGCGATAGCATCGTCGATCGGCATCATGCCGAGGTCGGTGCCGCCGGTGTCTGATTCTGAGATGCGGTCACGGACTGAGACCGAGTTCTCCGCTTCGTCTTTCGGGCCAACGACAAGCATGTAAGGAATCAGCTCGATCTGAGCGTCGCGGATCTTCGCGTTGACTTTCGCGCTGCGAGTGTCGGTTGTGACTCGGAAGCCTTCTGCCCGCAGACGAGTTTCGACTTTCTTCGCGTAGTCGGTCGTCTTATCAGTGACCGGGCAGATGCGGATTTGTTCGGGAGCGAGCCACAGCGGGAAGGCTCCGGCGAAGTGTTCGATGAGCATTCCGACGAAGCGTTCCATCGAGCCAAACGGGGCTCGGTGAATCATGACCGGGCGGTGACTCTTGTTGTCGGCGCCGGTGTATTCCAGGTCGAACCGCTCGGGCAGGTTGTAGTCGAGCTGGACAGTTCCGAGTTGCCATTCGCGGCCGATGCAGTCTCGAACCATGAAGTCAGCTTTCGGGCCGTAGAACGCGGCTTCCCCTTCGCATTCGGTGAAGTTCAGGCCGGAATCAACCAGCACCTTGCGGAGCGTTTCTTCGGCGGCGTCCCACAGCTCCGGAGAACCGACATACTTATCGGAGTTCGGATCACGCTTTGAAAGCTGCACGCGGTAGTCGTCGAGGCCGACTGCGTCGAGGACGAATTTGACCAGGTCCAGCGTGTCGATGAATTCGTCTTCAACCTGCTCGGGAGTGCAGAACAGGTGAGCGTCGTCCTGCGTCAGGCCGCGAACTCGGAGGAGGCCGTTCAGTTCGCCGGATTGTTCGTGCCGATAAACCGTGCCGAACTCGGCCAGCCTCACCGGCAGGTCGCGATAACTTCGCTGCTGCGATTTATACATCTGCACGTGATGCGGGCAGTTCATTGGCTTGAGCAGGTAGCGTTCCTGGCCATGCTCCCAGTGGTGCAGAATCTTTGCTCGTTCGTCGGCTGAATCGGCCTGCAAGGCTTCGCTCGCGCAGCCGCAACCGAGCAGTTCCGCCGTGCGACCGATTTGTTGTTCGTCTTCGGTGCTCAAGTTGTCGTCCTGGAGTTTCTGCTTCCAGTAGTCGACCAGTTGCCCAGCGTCGTGACCGAAGATCGGAGCGAACTGGGAATCTCGATAGTACGGAAAGTGGCCGCTGGTTTCGTAAAGTTCGGCGCGACCGATGTGCGGCGAGTAGACGGGCTGATAGCCGCGAGCCATCAGCTCCTTCTTGATAAAGTCTTCCAGCAACGCTCGGATAGTCGCGCCTTTTGGCAGCCACAGCGGGAGACCCTGCCCGACTTCCTGACTGATGCTGAACAGGCCGAGCTGCTTACCGAGAACCCGGTGGTCGCGGCGGCGGGCTTCT
>JBLFXD010000792.1:0-3652 GCA_047611045.1 Planctomycetaceae bacterium
GGTTCATCCTTCGGTCAATCGAGTGCTTCGGTTTCCGGCAAGTAATCAGCAATTCAGTGTGCGGGCTCGATTCGCTGACGGGTCGGTCCGAGACGTCACGCACCTCTCGCAGTTTTCGTTGTCCGATCCCAACATCGCCAGCGCTTCGGCCAGCGGGTTGATTGCCGGCGTGAAACGCGGCGAGACGGCGGTCATTGTCCGGTACCTTGAATTCATCGAAACGCCGCTGTTGACGTTCGTTGAAGACGTCGACAACTTCGCGTGGAACAATCCGCCGACGTTTAACTACGTCGACGAAAAGGTTGATCAGAAGCTCAAGCAGTTGCAGTACCAGCCGGCCGATGTCTGCTCGGACGAGACGTTCGTGCGGCGGGTTTATCTCGACGTGATTGGAACGTTGCCAACGATTGAAGAGGTTGATGGATTTCTGGCGGTTCAGTCTTCAGGCAAAAGACAGCGACTGATCGACGAACTGCTCGACCGCCCCGAGTACGCATTGTTCTGGGCTCAGAAGTGGGGCGACCTGCTCCGAGTATCCCGCAAGCAAATCGGCCTCGCCAGCGTCTTCAAATTCAGCCGGTGGTTGCAGGCAGCGGTCAGTCACAACATGCCGTATGACCAATTCGCTCGCGAATTGTTGACGGCTTCCGGCAGCACGATCACGTCGCCTGCCGGCAACTACTACCGCACGGCCGGTGAGACGCTGGACGCGATGGAGTCGACCGCTCAGCTGTTTATGGGCACGAGGATTCAATGCGCCAAGTGCCACAATCATCCCTTCGAACGATGGACGCAGAGTAACTACTACGGGCTGGCTTCATTCTTCAATCGAATCGAACGGCAGAAAACCGATCGACCAGAAGAAGTCATTCTCTGGTCACGAAGCACCGGCGAAGTTCACCATCCCGCCGACGGTCGCGTGATGAAACCGTGGGTGCCGGTCACGGGCGACCTTGAGATTGCAAACACTGCCGATCGTCGGGCAGCACTCGCGGAGTGGCTGACGTCGCCCGACAACCCATTCTTCGCCCGAGTCGAAGTGAATCGGATCTGGGCTCAAGTCATGGGCCGCGGCATCGTTGAACCGTTCGATGATTTTCGTGATTCGAACCCGCCGGCCAATGCCCAGTTGCTCGAAGCGCTCGCTGAGGATTTTGTCGATCACGGTTTCGATCGTGATCATATTCTCAGAACGATTCTCAACAGCCGGACGTACCAGGCAGACTCACGACCGAATGAATTGAACCGAGAGGACAACAAGTATTTTTCGCACTACATGCCGCGACAGCTGACGGCCGAGCAGTTGGTCGATTCGCTTGGCCAGGTCGCAGGCAAACCGAAGCAGTTTGGACTCGTCGCGCCCGACACAAAAGCAACCTGGCTGCCGGCTCCGGATCTGCGTCCGCACGACCGATCGAAACTGGGCGAAGTCGACTTTCTGAAAGTCTTCGGACAGCCGGAACGTCAGTCCGTTTGTGAATGTGATCGCGGAGACGACTCGAGTCTCGGGCAGGCTCTTGAACTGCTTAATGGTAGTTTCATGAACAAACTGCTGACGGACGGGAATAATCGCCTGCACCAGTACGTGAGAACCGGCCGGCCGACGAAGGAAGCAATCATCGAATTGTACCGGCTGGCGTTGAGCCGTTACCCGAGCGAGTCCGAGTTGAATCACAGCCTGACCTACGCGGAATCTCATGCTGACAAGGCGAGAGCTTTGGAAGACATTTGCTGGGCGATTGTGAACAAAGACGAGTTCCTCTTTCAGCACTGATATGTCAATATAAAAGCCGAAGATCATGGTGGCACGGGCCTCGGCGAGACACGACGAATGAGCGACGGCAGCTTCCAGAACCCTGCAATGAATGATTGCCGCGTTGCATTCGCAGCCCGGCCTCCATCAGCGAACTGGGAAACGATCCAGCTTCCAACGAATCCGCCGCGAGCGTTCTGGGCGTGGTTCAAACCGCAACACCTGCCGACCGCGATCGTTCTGCAGGTTCCGCCAGATGATGGCTCGGCGGTCGTGCCAGTTACCGCCCGGTATCTCGCGCAGATGCTGGGTCTTGATCCCGCCTGCGTGCCGATGTGTTTGCTGTTCGGCTTTTCGTTTCAAGGGCAGGGCGGTACCGCTCCGCACTTCGATCAGGCAATTGCTGGTCCCCCAGCGGGGGCCGATCCGAACATCGTGTTCTACGTCGATCCGCCGCCGATGCAGAATGCGGCCGGCTATGTTGAAGAGTCAGACTACGACGAGCACGAGAGTGAGTTCACCGAAGATCAGATCGAAGAAATCTTCGACAGCATGGATCGCGATTGGAAAGGCAGCCTCCAGGCAGAACGTCAACTGCAGAGCCTGCAAAAACAACTGCTCGATCTGCAGGTTCGGCTCGGAACAATGAACCGGGACCTCGGCACTGACGAGCGACTCTATTCAGACCGATCCGATCAGGACGACTGGCAGGAAGCGCGACGAGCCCTCCGCGACGCAGCAACACGGCTCGCGCGATACATCAAGGAAATGGACGCCGGCGAAACTACCTACGCCGGCAAGAAACGCTGGTTCGTTGATATTCGAAAGACGTACGTCATCCCCCGAACCACGTTCGACGGAATGGAATCGGCGAGGAAGGAATTCGAAGTCTACCGATCGGCGATGCAGAACCTGGTCAGCAGAATGCAGTCCGCCTACCACCAGGCCCGCCAGGAAGGCGAAGTTCGAGCTAATCAAGTACTAAGCCGAATCGCAACGAAAGTCGCCTCAACTAAGAACAAACGTTGACCGCCTGAGTTTTCGACTTTGCGTGCCTGCCCACTTCTGGAAATTTCGTGAAATTCGCGAGTCTGAACAAACAAATCGTGCGCCAACTGGAAATTTGCACCCTGCAACGTTGACGCCATGAATTTCAGTTGGCAATCTTCTTGGTTGATCGGGAATTCGCCATACGAAAGACTCCTCACGATGGTCGACTGCATAAACTTTGGAGATCTGCTGGCAAGGGCTCGCTCCGGAGATTCCAACGAACTTCAGCTTCTTGTCAGCCAGTGTGAACCACAGCTCCTTCGGGCTATCCGTCGCCGCAGACGAACACAACGTGCTCAAATCCGAGTGTTCTACGAGACGGTCGATTGTCTCCAGTCAGTACTCACTGGATTTTACAGGAAGGTCGCCGACCATTCGCACGGGTAGGAAATCACAAGCCTTGATAGCCTCAAACGCCTGCTGCTCAAGATGAGTCGAGACAAACTGGTCGACTACGAGCGACGGAGCGTTGCCGCGAAGCGGCCGACGCACACCGACACCCTCACGGACAAAGGGGGCCTTACGCCAAGCACAATTGTCTCGCAAAGAGAAGAATGGAACGCAGTCTCTGATGGACTTTCTGAGACCGAGAAACGGATACTGAAGCTTACCGGGGATGGCCACTCGACGGAGGAAGTCGCCAGTCTGATAGAAGGTCGGAGCGGTCGCTCAATCAGGAGATTCCTGAAGCAGTTGAGAGAGAGTTTCTGGAAATAGTCCGGGGGAATCGATGAACGTTCTTTTTCGAAACCGGCGATCGGCAGTTCCTCAGCGAGTGCCCCGTTCTGACTTAGCGCCAATCAACGAAGAACGAATCGTTGAGATCGCGATCAAGAATTTCTACCAGCT
>JBLFXD010000793.1:0-3649 GCA_047611045.1 Planctomycetaceae bacterium
GCCTGGGAAATTGAAAGTTCGAACGTTCAATCTCCACTGTCACCAGCCGCCTTTTTCGCGCCAACATCAACTCTCAAAATGTGCGAAACTAGAACTAAGTTCAGCTAGTCGTAGTCGCGGGCTTTGTTGGTGAGCCACTCATCGCGCGGCAGCTTCATCCAGTCTTCGGGGTCAACTCCGAGGCCGTCGGCGATTCGGTTAATGTAGTTGAAATAGCCGATCACCTGGGTGGCGATCGTGATCTGGTCGTCGTCGAAACCGTGGTCGTGCAATTCGGCGATGCCGGACTTCTTCATTTGACCCGGATGCAGAGTCAACTTGACGGCGAAGTCGCACAACGCGCGGTCGCCCTCTGCAAGGCCAGCGGTGCGGTAGTCGTAGATGATCTTCTCAGCAGCGTCAGGATCGTTGGACTCCAGACCGAAGTTCCTGGCATGCGAGAGCGTTCAGTAGTAGCAGTCGTTGACGTTGCTGACGACTGCGGCCAGAAGTTCTCGACGAGCACCGTCCAGAGCGTTTGGCGATTTCATCAGGCGGGCGTAAAACCGCATGGACTCTGCGGCGACGTCGGCGTCGCGACTCATTACCTGGATGATCTGGGCGATGTAGCCGGCTCGGTTTCGCGAGGACTCGTAAAGCCTGCCAAGAGCTCCGGTGGCCTCGGGTTCGCGAATCAGGTCGATCCATGCCATGACTGTTTTTCCCTCGAACGATTCTGCAGATGGTCCACTCAGTTCAGTGGATATTTAGCAGGAGCGCGATTGCGAAGGAACGTCAGCATGGGCGAAGAGCTTGAGATCGGGCGTGACTCAGTCTTCGTGAGTCGGGGCAAGGACGCACAGTCCGTCGACCATCGACAGGAATGCCTCGATTCCTTTGGCTCTAAGTCGGGCAATTTCCTGCTCGGCGCTTTCGACGGTTGAGCAGCGTTTGACCTGTCGCCAGTGAGCACATTGAGAAACGTGAGAACCGGCGGTTGAGTTTGCGGCTGGTGGCGGGACGGTGGCGACCATGACGATTCCTCGAAGCTTGTGACGAAATTCCGACTCAAGGCTATAGGTCACCGATCGACGTTCTGTGTCAGCAGTCTCGCCAATGGGAGGGACAATCTGCAAAGTCCAGACGAGCGTTGCCCGCAGCAACTGTCAGATGTGCGCAATCGAAAACTCGCGTTAGATTTTCAGGGAGCTATTCGAGGTTGAAGTCTGCCGCAGGGTGTGTGCCACTGGCTTTGCCAGTGAGGGATTCTTGGCCTCTATCCATTGGATAATGCACTGGCAGAGCCAGTGGCACACCGTCTCGGGAGATTTTCAGTAGATGGCTTCATCAATCCATCACGTGACGGACGGCGCGAGAAAGTCGCTGCATGCCGTCTCGAATCGTCTCGGGGGACTCGACGCCGAAGCTCAGCCGCATCTGAGTTCGCTTCTGGAGCGGCGAACATTTCGGATAGGCAATCTCGCCGGGGACGTACATGACCCCTTCGCCCTTGCTGGCCTGCTGAAAGAGTGGACTGTCGAAGCCGGTTTCGATTTCGTCCGGCAGCGTCATCCAGACGTAAAGCCCGCCGTTCGGCCTCAGCCAGGAGACTCCGGGGATGTCCGTGAAGAACTCGTCCGCGGCCGCCAGCATCGCGTCACGTTTGACACGATACGACGATTGCAGGCCCGCGACGTGCGCTTCGTACTTTCCACTTTGCAGAGCGTGGGAAATGATTCGCTGGTTGAGGTTCGGCGAGCCGAAGTCAAAGTTGCCCTTCACGTCGTGGACGGCCGAAACGAGGTCTCGTGGCAGGACTCCGTAGGCAACTCGGATGCCGGGCGAAAAACTCTTCGAGAACGTCTGAGCAAGGATGACGTGCTGGCGGCTTTCGTCGTAGCTCCAGATGCTCGGGCGATCGTCGCCTTCGTATCGAAGTTCACGGTATGCGGCGTCTTCGAGAATCAGAATTCGCTGCTCTTTCGACCAGCGCTTTGCGATGTCGACTGCCTGTTTGCGACGGTCGTCGGCAAGCGTCACGCCGCTGGGGTTTTCGAACGAGCTGACCAGGTAGATCATCTTGACGCGGTTCAGATCACCGGCCTCTTCGAGACGAGCGAGTTCTGATTCCAACGCGTCCATGCGCATACCGTTTTCGTCGGTGTCTACGGCGATAGCGCGTGCGCCGACTCCGTTCAGCGTGCCGAGAAACACGAAGTACGTCGGAGCAGCGACAAGACAAATGTCGCCGGGGTCAAACAATGAATCGGAAATATGTTGCAGGAGTTGTTGCGAACCCGACGTGACGACGATCTCGTTCTCTGTCACGTTCAGTTCAGACAGTGAACCGTTTTCGAGTCGTGCCAGATGGCCCAGCAGGTTCTCGCGCAATGGCCCAAAGCCCGCAGTGGTGCCGTATTGAAGAACCTGGTGACCCGCAGCATCGTCGGTGAGAATGTCGGCGATTGACTCGCGAACCAGAGAAACCGGAAGCGTCACTTCGTCAACAAAGCCAGCCGCCAGCGAGATGACGTCACGGTTCTCGATGCCCTGCTTCATGAGGTAAGCAATGCTCTGCTCAGCAGCTTGCTGCCGTCGTTGACTGAAGCGAATGTCGGGAAGTGGCATCGAGATTCCAGTGAGATGTGAGCGTGACAGTTGCTGCAGTATGCGTAGGGGATGTCGAGCGCAGCGCTGGCGTCCCGTGTTGATGTGGATTCTGCTGGTACGCCAGCGCTGCGCTCGACATACCCTACGGTGGCTGCCTGTTTTCAGTTGGGTGAGTCATGAGTGAGTTTGGTCAGGGAGTTCCGGCAGCACGACCTCGCCTGCGGCTGCGGAGCGGGACTCCGGAATCGGCGGGTTGTCAGCGGCGCGGAATGTGAATACTGCGGAGAACTTCGGTTCGGCGGTCTTGTTTCGTGTTGCCATGTGAAGCGTGCGGGCGTGAAAGAACAGCACGTCACCGGGAGTCAGTTCGACGGGGACGGCCGAGTCGAGCAGCGCCTGATTTTCGCGGACGTCCTCGCGAAAGAAAAGGGCGTCATCGAGTTGCGAAGGCTGGAAGTTAACTCGGTGCGAGCCGGGGATCACAAACAAGCCGCCGTTTTCCGGATACTCGTTCCCCAGGGCCAGCCAGACGCTGACGAGTTCCGGCGTGGTGAAATTCCAGTAGCGAATGTCGCGGTGCCAGCGAGTGTCGCTGCTGTGGTGCGGCTGCTTTGTCATCACGCAGTTGTGATGAGCAAGTGGCATGACAACTCCGGGGCCAAGTAGTTGCGACAGCCGCCGCACCAGCGGCAGATGGCAGATCCATTCAGTAAAGACGATGTCGCGCGAATGTGCCTGCTTCAGTCGTCGAATTGTCCGGCCGCCGGGCTGATCGACTGATTCGGGCGACCCGGGATAATGGACATCGGCTTCCAGTTCGACGGGCGGGAGTTCACGTTCGAGATGCTCGCGAGTGACCTGCAACATTCGAGTTGCCCAGTCTCCGCCGGCAAGTCCGCGAGCGATGAGAAACCCGTCTCGTTCAAACTGAGAAACTTCATCGGGTGAGAATCCAGCGTCCGCGCCGGCGTGAGAGCCAATGTCTGGCGGTTGAGAAAGATTCTGGTTTTCGGAAGTCGACACTGAGGTCATCGCAGCTGCCAATCTCGCGGGGCGGGAA
>JBLFXD010000794.1:0-3644 GCA_047611045.1 Planctomycetaceae bacterium
ATGGAGTATCACACCAGCGATTTACAGCAGGCGGTAGAACGACTTGTCGAGCCAACCGAGCGTGGTGACCCGCAGTCGCCACTCCGATGGACATGTAAGAGCTTGTCGAATCTTCAAGCCGAATTGAACGCTCAGGGTTACCGGATTGGTCGCACGAAGATTGCAGGGATTCTCAAAGGGCTCGGCTATTCGCTGCAGGGCAATCGAAAGACTCGTGAAGGCAAGGACCATCCTGATCGAGACGCCCAGTTCGAACACATTGCCCGACGTGTCAAAGCCTATCGGCATGGTGGACGCCCGGCGATTTCCGTGGACACCAAAAAGAAGGAAGTGCTCGGAAACAAAGCAAATGGCGGACGGGAATACCGACCCGGGGGAAAGCCGCTCGAAGTGGATACGCACGACTTTCCAGACAAGGCTCTCGGCAAAGCCGTGCCTTGCGGCGTGTACGACATTGCCGAAAACGAGGCTCTCGTTTCGGTTGGAGTCAGCAGTGACACAGCCGAGTTTGCTGTCGAAGCGATTCGGCGCTGGTGGCATGAGCTGGGACAAAAACGTTACCGACGCCCAAGGCGTCTGCTGATCACAGCCGATGCCGGTGGCAGCAATGGCCATCGCAATCGATTGTGGAAGCTTGAACTTCAAAAACTGGCGGACGAAACAGGCATGAAGATTGAAGTCTGTCACTATCCGCCCGGCACGAGTAAATGGAACAAGATTGAGCATCGGCTCTTCTGTCACATCACCCGCAACTGGCGTGGCGTTCCTCTGGAGTCACATCAAGTCGTCGTCAATCTGGTGAGCTCAACTCGAACAGCCGCCGGCCTGGAAGTTCACTGCTGGCCCAATGTGGGAGACTACCAAACAGGCCGCAAAGTGACGGACGCTGAGATGCAGAGCGTGCGAATCAAACGCAACGATTTCCATGGCGACTGGAACTACGAAATTCAGCCAACGCTAGAATGACGTGGCAGGCAGTTTAGTTACGGACGAATCCTTACTCCACAAGTGACTTCCAGAATCTTGCTAGAGTGCATTCGGACTGGCACTTCCACTGCAGGTTGTCGCTAGCAGCGTGTCCGGATAGCTGTTGTGCGGCGTAGCCGGTGTGGTCTGAGAATTTCAAAATTCCTGTCGCTGTCCTGTTTGATTTGAGGCCTTTCGTGAACGACGTGGAAGATGGGGCGACCACGTGGCGTCGGGGCTTTGCGTGCCGCCTGAATTCAAAGCTTGCGGCTCTCCGGCGATCATTTTACCAGGCTGCCAGCGCACCGCTTCTGAACAACTTCAGGAAGTTGTGAGTCAGACACACCAGCGTCCATTCCCCCTGCATCTTCTCAAGGCCTCGCAGGAGGAAATTGCGAAACCCCAGACCGGCTTTGATCTGCCCGAACACCGGTTCAATTATCAGCTTGCGGCAAGCATATTTGGTGCGTCCCTTCTTCGTCCGGTTGCGGCGAGCAATCTTCTGCTTTGCCGTCAGGTTCTTCGGTGGGCGACCCTTCGGCGAATCCGGGACATTGTCGTTGTGCTTCTGACGGCCCGTGGCGATGAACGCAGCGTTGATTCGATCATTGGAATCCAGAGCGTTCATGTTCTCTTCGCTGAAGTTACCCGTGTCGGCGGTGAACGCTCCGATGTTGCCAGACACGCCGGCCGCATCAAGATTGTCGATCGCCTGATCGGTCATCGGCACTGTTTGTCGACCGTCGTTCGCCTGATCCGTCACATCCGCGGCGATGATAATCTGCTGCTCGTTCGCCACGGCCTGAGCGTTCCCGCACTGGTCGAACCCCTTATTCGAAGTCTTCATGATCTTCGATTCGGGGTCCGTAAAATTGCGTTGGGCTTTCGGATCGGAGACCGCTTCGTCAGGGTTGGTGCGATGGTTGCGGCCTTCCGCCTCCATTTTGTCAACGTGGTCCTGAGCCTTCTGACGAGCCGCCTCTTCCAACGCTGCCTTCGCCTCGAGAATCTTCTTCAGTCGGCTTTCGCGACGCTTCAGTTCGTCCGGAATTTCGTCGCCCGCCAGATCGCCGAACTGATCGTCATCGTCGGTATCCGAATCCTTCGCACGCGACAACAAAGCGTCGATTTCCTGCTGCAGTCGCTCGACCTCTGGCCCCATGCGATCGTAGCTCATCGCTTTGTTCCGCGACGCATTCGCCTTGACCTTTGTGCCGTCCAGCGAAAGCCATCCCACCTTCAGTAGCCCGGCTTCATGACACAGCACAAGCACTTCCAGAAACAACGGCTGTAGATGTTTCAAATGCCGGGCTCGGAATTCGGCGATGCGACGGAAGCCAGGAATGTCCTCGCCCACGATGACTCGAAAGGCGGCGTCGATGACGCATCGCTGCATGATCTTCCGCGACGAGAACACGCCCACGCTGTAAGCATATAGCAGCAGCACGAGCATCATCCGCGGATCAGTGTCCTGTGCTTGCAATGCAAGACCGCGGCTGACCACCGTTGTCGCTGGCGTAGTCATCAACGATCGGCGAAATATCGATCTAAGCAGTCACATCCAGCAGAAAATAAACCAGATGATCTTCCGGCAACCAGTCCCGAGCAGACGGCGGAAACAAAAAAGTGGCATCCGGCTGCCATTCGCGAAACTTACGACTCATCCGTGAACCCGTTCAACAACAAAAAGAATGCCCAGCCAACTGAGTCCCGACTACACCATTCCCACCACCAAATCCAGGTCGAAACAGGTATCCGGACAAGCTGCCAGGCAATGAAGGGCAGTTTTCAGATTCCAATCCTGGCGGTGTCTTCACGAAGACAACGGGGCTGAGTCCCTACCACCTGGCCGCGGCCGACTTTGACAAGGACGGCGACGTGGACGTTGTTACGGCAAATATTTCGGATCAGGGAGTCTCTGTTTTCATGAATCAAGGGGCCGGAGTATTTGAAGACGCTGTGAATCTTCTGGCCGGACAGAATCCAGCTTCCGTGGTGGCAACCGACGTCAACGGAGACGGTGCCTTCGACATCGTCACAACAACACTCAGCGATCGTGGATTTCCAATGCTGTTGAATCTGGGCGACGGGACACTTCAGACGGCACTGGCTTCCGGCGTTGCCAGGCTCACGACGGCCGTTGCTCCGGCGATCACGTCGCGGGACATCGACCTGGACGGCGATGAAGACCTCGTCATCCTTCAACCGGAACGCGATGGCGGGACACTTTACATCGAGGAGAACTCAGCCATTGCCGGTAGCTTTCGCGTCACCCTTCAGAGCAGTCAGGAATTGGGCGACCTGAACTTCGGGATCGTCGATTCGGGCGACCTGAATCAGGTGCCGACTCTGGATTTGATTGGTGATTTGAGCATCGTTGAGGACGCCGACAATCAGACGCTGAAGCTATCAGGCATCACTGCGGGCGGCAGCGAGAGTCAGGCGTTGCGGGTCATGACTGTCAGTGGCACTTCGGGGCTGATTCCGAATCCGGTGGTGACGTACTCGTCGTCCGACGAGACGGGCAGCATTCAGTTTGCACCGGTGACTGACGCGTTCGGGACGGCGACCATCAGGGTGACGGTCGAAGACGCGGGGCTGGATGGAGACTTCGATCTTGCGGACGACAATGAGGCGATCACCCGGTCGTGTTAGGGCACCGGGGCCACAAAAAAAAA
>JBLFXD010000795.1:0-3644 GCA_047611045.1 Planctomycetaceae bacterium
CAATGCGTTCAACTGTTTGTCGAGCGACTTTCGAAGGTCTTCCGTCGGCCTCGGTTTCGGAGTGAACCCGAGCCGTAGCGATGGTCGAATCGTTCGCGTGCCCTGCGTGTTGCCGGTATTTCGGTTCTGGTTCGAACGGTTGAACTGCGAATTGAGTCGCTGCAGATTTCTCGCATTGTTGAACGCGTTCTGCTGAATCGAGTTGTTGTTGCCGCCAGCCGTTGGCTGATTAGCTAGACCACTTGTCGTGAATCTACCCTCGGGCGTGCTGAAATCATCGATTGTGGAAGAAAACAATTCCTGATTCCCAACCGTGCTGCCTGTCGCCGCGGCGTTCGTACCAGTTCCCTGGGTGTTGCCGGAAGCGGCGTTGGTCTGTGCGTCAGCGTTCGTAGCGAACAGCATCGTCGCGCCGATTACGGCTGCCAGCGCGATCGATCGTCGACAGCGAAACGGCAGCGAAACGGGTTTTGCTTTGCGAGTCGTCATTTCTGAACTCCGTAAACTAAGCGAAGGCAGCTGCCCAGAGGATATCACTCTGAGCGGCTGCCCGCATGAGAATTCAGTTGTTCGCCGTTTTTCAGTCGAGGATTGAACCTCGCTCCGTCTCAGTAACTGTGGAGACGGCACCGGCCGTGCGACTGCTCTTCCTTACCGAAACCGGACGCCCTTCGTGCTTGCCGCGATCGATTCGCTGGATGTCGTGCTCAGTAGTGTGTCGGTCCACGTGCTGTTCAATCTGCTTCGGTTGAGAGGGATCTGAAGCGATCCGAATTTCTCTCTTAGCAGTGTGACGATCCAGACGACGTTCAACCTGCTTCGACCGAGAACTCGTTGTTTCGATCTGACTGTGTCGTTGCGACTCCGTGGCGACTCGAATTTGAGTCAGACCCATAAAGCCGAGGAACCCGATAAGGCCAGTCTGCAGAACGACCAGATCGACTCCCGCAGGCAGCGAGGTTCCGAAGTAGAGGCCCACGAGAAACATGCTCAGCCCAAGAATCAGGCAGTGAACCGTTTCAACACGTCGGGTTTGAAGTCGTCCGTTCATCTCTACTCTCCGAGGGGTAGGAGACCACCGCGATGCCCGTTTGCGGCTTGAGGAAATTCCACTCGAACCTAGGTCGAAAATCGTTTGAGGCAAACGCCTGTCGGCAAACTTTGCCAATCCGGAGCGAAGTGGAGGACCTGATTCATTTGCTGAAAGAGATATCCGGGCTGTGCCGATACTTCCGAAAGCCCCACCTTCGCGGGTGGTGCGCGGTGGACTGCCTGCGTCCAACGAGGTCTCGGGCAACTCGAAGAATCACCGACGCGGACAAAAAGTTTGTTCAAGTCGCACTTTTCGAGCATCGCTGACTACAGGGGTCGCTGGGTGGCTGCCGCCAGTGACCAGTGTCACAACCTCGTCCATTGGAGAAGCTCGCTGAGCTTCTTGCGGTGGGGAGCGCCCCTGGAAAAGTCCCGGTACACCCGGGCGTTGTCGGGCAGGGAGGCCTGAGAAGAATGAGACGTTTTCGATTAGCTCCAACAGTAACGTTCCGGACCAAATCACTGGGACTATCGCTCGCGACTGTCGCCCTGGGACTCACTTTGCAGCCCGCCAATGAGGCGTGTGCCCAAAGCAGGTTCAGTTCCAGTCGACTCAGCCGAACCAGTTCGCAGAAGTCTGAGGAGAAGCCCGCGGCCAGTCAGGCCCAAGACGGAACAACAAAGCTCAACTTCTATTCAAAAACCTGGGACCATGTTCTGCAGGATGTCGCTCAGTCGACCGGTGCGGTGCTGGTTGCAGATAAGATCCCCCGCGGACGCTATTCGCGACAGGACTTCCGTAACTACTCTCAGTCGGAAGCGGTCCGAATCCTGAATGACGAGCTTGAGAAGCAGGATTTCAGAATCATCCAGAAGGGCAAATACCTCGTCGTCCTGAATCTGCCAGCCGCGCGACCAGAGTATTCGCGACTGCAGATCGAATCGCCCGAGCAGGCTCCGGCTGGCACTTCGATCGGCAAGGCAAGTGTGCAGGACAATCAAAGTTCGACTCAGCGACCGGCCAGTTCCTTCGCCCAGCGTCCACCCAATACTCCGGCGAATCAGTTCCAGCAGACTCCGCGTCAACGCGCGTTTGAACGCAGCAGCGTGACGATCAATCCGAGCCAACCGACCAACGGTCGCGACGCGTCGAACAGCTACCAGCCTCGAGCCCAACGCTCTCGACCGGGGGCAATCCGACAGCTTAATTACGAAAACTCCGGCGAAGGCGGGGCATTCGCCGCCGAGCAGGAACCTCAAAAGACCGTCCGGCAGTTGTTCGAACCTCGCGCCCGCACGGCCCGAAGCCTTGCCGCAACACTGTACGACGCATTCCGCGAGCGAGCTAAGATTGTCGAAGAAGGCCCTGACGGCCTGCCCGCAATGCGAGTTTACTCTCCCGAAGACAAAGCGAATCCTGACAAGCCAGAGTCGATCGTCTTCACGGTCGCGGCCGACGTCGAAGCCAACGAAATCCTTGTCGAAGGACCGGCTGACCAGGTTGCCCGCGTCGTTCGACTGCTGGAACGACTCGACGTCGCACCGGCGGCCAACGGCGAGTCGACACGTCTCGTTCCCACTCAGACGAGCGCCGGCGACATCGCTGCCAATCTACGACCGGCGGTGAACCGACTGGTCGCCCAGAACGACGGCGGAGCGACGCCACCCGCAAACGGCGGCGGACAGGCTCCTGGCGACGACAGCCTGCCGGATCTCGTCGGCGGAATTCGCGGTAACGTCGACGTCGAAGCCATGGACGAACTTGGCGTTCTGATCCTCAAGGGAAACACATCGGACGTTAACGCGGTCATGGAGATCATCCGCCAGATCGAAGAGTTGAGTGCCCGCTCGGCACCGGACATCCATCTGCGACTTCTCGAAAATGTCGACAGCGTCGCACTCGCCGAATTGCTGACGGAGGTCTACGACGAGCTGAACCAGGCTCGCGGCCGTACTCAGACACAGTCTCCACAGATTGGCATCATCGCCGTTGGACGTCCAAATGCCGTGCTGATCCTCAGCCCGGAAGACGACCGGGAATCGATTGAAACCCTGATCGACGAACTCGACCAGCCTGTTCCCAATCACGCAACCTTCGTTGTGGTCAAAGTGAAAAACGGCATCGCCTCGTCGATCGCCGACATCATCGAAGAGACCTGGCAGGAACGGAACGGTCTGGAGAATCGGCCGAGGCTTTCCGCCGACGCCCGAACGAACTCGATCGTTGCCATCGGTACGAAAGCTGACCTTCAGGAAGTCGTCGCGTTGATCGAACAACTTGACACTCAGGAATCCGGAGCGGTCAGTGAAGTCCAGGTCGTCGAACTGCGACACTCAGTCGCAGAGGAACTTGCCGGAACCGTCAACGAGATTATGCAGAGCATTCTGAACCCGCCTCAGTTGGGACAGGGACAGCTTGGCCAGGCCTTCCTTGGCTTCGGTGGGAACTCAAGCCAGGCACTGCGTGAAGTTCGTTCCGCCGTGCTGGAATACCTCGTCGGAGAAGGCGAGGAAGCTCGCAAAGTTCGCTCCGGTATTCTTGCTGACATTCGCCTGACAGCGGACTCACGTTCAAACACCATCGTCGTCGCTTCACCACGAGAGAGCATGGA
>JBLFXD010000796.1:0-3644 GCA_047611045.1 Planctomycetaceae bacterium
TTAACAACGCACTTCGAAGCAGCGATGTCGAGCTTCGCGTTAAGGATCTCCTGTGTCGTCGTCGGCGGGATCGTGTTAGGCATCTCCAGAAACGTCGTCACTCCGCCGGCCGCGCAGGCGAGACTTCCCGAGTGCAGATCCTCTTTGTGAGTCAGACCTGGATCGCGAAAGTGAACGTGGTCGTCGACGACTCCTGGCAGAAGATGGAGTCCTTGAGCGTCGATCGTTTCGTCGCACGCTGCTCCAGCAGGCGGATCAATTCCGAGGATCTTTGCCCCTTCAATCAGCACGTCGGCCCGTCGAGTTCCCGAAGGCAGAACAGCAGTGGCATTTCGAATCAACGTTCGCATGAGATGTCGCTCTGAGTGTGTGTTTCGAAGAATCAGAATCCGTAGGGCACCGTCAAGCGAAGCGCCGGCGTGCCATGATCCCAGTCAATCAAAATGGTACGCCAGCGCTGCGTTCGACAGACCCTACTCGTCAACCTTGGGGATGTATCGGTTTGCGAGTTGCGCGTAGTCCTCTCGGATCGGGCTGAAGATATCCAGGACGACGGCGGGGCCGTCGACGGCAACAGCTCGGTGCGGGACATTGGCCGGAATCAGGTACAGCGAACCGGGCTCGCAGATTCGAGTTTCGTCGCCAATCGTTAGCTGCATCCGCCCGGAAATGAGCATCCCGCCCTGTTCGTGAGGGTGGTTGTGCAGCGGCACCTCGGCCCCTTCGTCCATTTCCAGGTACGAAAGCATCAGCTTCTCAAGATGCGGCGTCCGCATCTTGCAGCCGGGGACAGGTTCGACAGCTTCGTAATCCTTGATATCGATAAACGGCATCTTCGTGCTTTCAACAGTCGGGCGTGGCAATTCCAGGAAAGCCGCAGGAGACGGCAGGCGTATGATTACCTCAGCCAGTTGTGTGTGCCACTGGCTTTGCCAGTGTTTTAGAACCGGCACGCTTTGACCGCCGAGCACTGGCAGAGCCAGTGGCACACTCAACAGCACAAGACTAACCCTGCTGAGCTTTCGCGAGTTTTTCGAGACCGGCTCCGACCGGGACGCACACGAAGAGAACTCCGAGCATGTCGTCGCCGGTGTTGCGGAATTCGTGCTCGACACCGGGCGGCACGTAAACGACATCCTCGGCCGCAACATCGTTGGACTGACCGTCGATGATTGCTGTCCCTGACCCTCGAGTGATCACGACCAGTTCCTCGGCGTCGGAGTGGATGTGCAATTCTTTGACATGTCGACCGCCTGGCGGAATCAGCATGTGATGGACGAACTGGACAGTCTGCAGGCACGTGCGATCTTCAGAAGCCTCGTGCTCGTACAGCCGCACGACCGGAGCGGGATCGTCGGCCCGGTTTCTCCATTCGCCGTTCTCGTCACGAACGCTGTACTCGATGACTCGGTTCGGATTGTTGAAGAGCAGACTTTGAATCACGTTGAACGGCTGCGTCTTCCAGTTGGCTTTGGCCATATTGCTGCGTCTTTCCGATTGACAGGTCGAGCGAAACCGAGGGGCGTTACTTTCGTCAGACAGGCTGATTCATAAAATACCAACCACCAACCTGCCCGATAACGACCAATCCGTTCCCGACGCTGTGCAGCATGAATGGCACAACGATCGACTCACTTTTGTAAAAAGCCCACGCCAGAAAAAAGCCACCGCAAAGATTCTCGGGGCTTGGATTTCCGTACAGAACATGCAGCATTCCGAATATCAGGCCGCTGATAACGACTGTGTACCGACATCCGATTAGGGGAGCGAAGGCTACGAAAACGAAGAACCGATAAACCGTTTCTTCCAGGACCGGAGCCAACAGGCATGCATTTATGAACTGGCGGGCTAAGTGTGTGGGCGAGGTTGTATAGATTGGCAGCTCATTGCCAAAGGAATGCCAAACTGCAAACGATGCCACAATCAGAAATGTGACGGCAATTCCAATTCGAAATGACCAGCCAAGCCACGGTCTCCAGCCTTGAATCGGCGTCAGGCGTAGCCCGAGAGTCTCGGTGTTGCCATCTCGCACGGCCATCAGAGTGGCGAATGAAATCAGAGCAAGTGCCAAGCGAACGTCGTACCACTGATGAAAGCCGACACCGCCGAGATCAAGTCCAAGGGCCAGGATTGCGATGAGCACGGCAGGCCTCCGCAATGCGACGACTCCTTCGCGAGGCGGGTAAAAAGAAGGGCTCACCTCGCCAGTCAAAACAGCTCTTCAATCTTCTTGCCACCCTTGTTGACCAGTTTCAGCGGCTGGTCTTCCGGCGTGACGTATTCGTGCTCGTGGTCAAGGCCGAGGACGTGGCAGAAGGTCGTGTAGAGTTCGGGGATGTCGACCGGTCGTTCGGTGACGTCGAGGCCGTCCTTGTCCGTCGCACCCAGAACTCGCCCCGGCTGAATGCCGCCACCGGTCATGGCTGTGATCCATCCTTTGGCATAGTGGTCGCGGCCGCCGTCTTTCTTCAGCTTCGGAGTTCGACCGAACTCGCCCATCCACACGACCAGCGTGTCGTCGAGCATGCCTCGGTCTTTGAGGTCCGTGACGAGCGTCGCAAATCCGGGATCAGCCTCGGCAGAAAGATTCGGCGTGTCACGAAAGCCTGCTTTGTGAGTGTCCCAGCCAGCGTCGAAGGAATCTCCATGGCTGAAGACTTCGACAAAGCTGACACCTTCTTCAACCAACCGTCGAGCGAGCAGGCAACCCTGCCCGAACCGAGTGTGTCCGTAGGCGTCTCGCAACGGAGCAGGCTCGTCGGCCAGATCGAACGTCTTCAGTCGCGGACTGGTGAGAAACCTCGAAGTTCGGTTGTAGATGTCTCGTTTTTCTTTGACGACGTCGTCAGCTCCGGTTCGAGCGAACTCGGCATCAAGCGCGTCGGTCAAGCCGAGCCGACGTTGCAAAACGTCGGATTCAATTCGCAGCCGCACGTCTTCAGGAAGCTCGCCGGGTTGTTTGATCTTGAATGAGTCGTACTTTGCTCCCAGGACTCCGGAATTAACATCGCGTGTCTTGATTCGCGGGTCGCCGATCCGGACGAAAGCGGGCAACTCGAACGAGGCTTCAAACCGCTCGTGAGCAACGACTGATCCCCACGTTGGATAGGCAATCGTCGGATTAATCGGGTAGCCGGTTCGAACCAGTTTGATGGCTCGAAAATGGTCGGCCTCTCCGGTCTTCATGGATCGGATAAAGCTGATCTGGTCGGCGATGCTGGCGACCTTGGGCCAGAACTCGGCAAACGCCGTTCCGGGCAGTTTCGTCGAGATCGTTTTCGCGGGGCCCTGATTCTCTGAATCTGGTTTTGGATTAAATGTCTCAAACTGGCTCGGTCCGCCGTCCATCCACAACAGAATCATCGACTTCTGCTTCTTGCGAAGCTCGGCCGCCTGAGCGATCAACATGTCGCGCCAGCTTAGCTGGCAGGCTCCGAATGCCGCCGCGGGAATGCTGAGCTGTTTAACGAAGTCTCGTCGGCGGACGTTTCCGTGACGGTCAGCCCATGCCTGGAGAAAGGGAGTGATCATTAGTTTAGTTCCGGCCTGTTGCCTCAGGCTGAGGTTACTTTGGGAGTGGGTTAACGTTTTCGGCATGACTCAGTGACGCGTTGTGAATTCGGCGCTGTTAAGCAGACTCCAAA
>JBLFXD010000797.1:0-3632 GCA_047611045.1 Planctomycetaceae bacterium
GTCGGGTTGTTTACGTCGCCTCACATTGAACGTTTTGAAGAGCGAATTCAGGTCTCGGGGCAGCAGATTTCGGAAGACGGACTAACCAGTCTGGTTGGCCGGCTGGCCAGCGTCGCCCAAACAATTGACTCGGCGGCGCAAGGGATGAGTCCTACGTTTTTCGAGTTGACGACGGCTCTTGCCTGGCTTTGGTTTTGTGAGTGCAAAGTCAACATTGCGGTGCTGGAAGTCGGGCTTGGAGGTCGGCTTGATTCGACAAACATCTGCAATCCCGAAGTTTCCGTAATCACGACGATCAGCCGGGATCACACCCACATTCTCGGGAGTCGCCTGAGTGAAATTGCGGCCGAGAAGGCTGGGATCATCAAGCAAGGCATTCCTGTTGTCACCGGAGTGACAAACTCAGAACCGCTGACTGTGATTTCAGAGATAGCCGCTGCGCTCGAGTCGCCACTGACAACCGTTGCCGCACCGTTGGCGTCGTCGAGTAGTCAGTGCCCCGACTCGTTGATCCCACAGAGCAGACATCAGCAGCACAACCGGGATGTCGCACTGGCCGCTGTCGGTCGACTGAAAGATCGAGGTTGGAAGATTTCTGAGGCTGCCGCTGGTTGCTTACCCGTTGAGACGACCAGTCCAGTTCGCATTGAGCGGCTACGTGAGAATCCAACCGTGATCGTGGATGCCGCTCATAACTGGGTCTCTGCCGGAGCGCTCGTAGAAACGATTCAGAGTTTGCCTGCCAGCGGCAAGAGAGTCTTGATTTTTGGGACGAGCCAGGACAAAGACGTGGCCGGTTTGTGCAGACGCCTGCTTCCGCACTTCGACACGGTCATACTTACGCAGTACACAACGAATCAACGCGGCATTGCCGTGGGTGCGCTGGACACAGTGGCAAATCGAATATCAACTCGCTCAATGCATATGGAAAAAGACCCGGCAGACGCGTGGCGGGCTGCTCTTCGAGTGTGCCCCGAAGATGGCCTGATCTGCGTTGCCGGATCATTTTTTCTGGCTGCCGAAATTCGTCAAATCGCTCGAACAGACAATCCCCGTTGGCCTATGAAGTAATTTGTGGTGGCTGTCCGTTCGATCATCCTTGCAGGATTAGTAATCGAATTCCCCACCCTCACCCATCGACATTTGCGAATTTCGTTTGGTCGAGCTCCGACGTTTCGGGTTCGAAGATTTACTACTTCCCATACCAGGATTCCCGCTGCTTTCCATGCCGTTATATCCACTACTCTGCATTAGCTCCTCGATGCCGCCCGCGCCTCCCTGAGCTGCCGCACGCTTGAGATGTGCCCAAAGATCATCCTGCTGTTTCATACGGCTTTTGGCACTTTCATGAGCTGTCTCGTTGCCCACGGTATCGAGTCTGACCAAGTCGCCAAAGCGATTCACCACAACAACTTCCTGCAAGCTGTTTGAAATTTTCCTGGTCGCCAGTTCGAGTTCCGGGTGCTCATTGGGGTCCAGCAGAGTACGGCGATTGTAGTCGACCAACGTGTTTGGGGTCACGAAGTCAATCTGCTCTTCCATGAAAGTTCCCGCTGACGGACGGAGGACCTCAGTAGTGACACCGCCCTGGATCTCAGTTTCACTGCCTCTTCGCTTCCCCTGTACCTCGCGAGTCCAGCTGGCAATTCGCTCACCACGCGTGAGTCCCTCAAACGGTCCGTGGACGTAGGTGCCGCTTTCGCTCATCCACTGAAAAGCGTCCATTGAAACTCCGCGGCGTTCGTCGACTTTTGCAACATATACTTCGTTCTCGTCCTCGATCAATGCGGGTGTGCTGACACCTGACCATGGAGTGAACCGATATTTGCCTTCACGAGACGCAAAGTCCTGAAGTTCCCCAGGGTCGCGATCGAAGTTTGGATTCAATAGCTTCAACCGAACTCGGTACCGGTATGCGTTGCCGGGCACGACGCTGAAATCAAGGAATCGAAACAGCATGACCTCAGGCGTTGCGAATACATCCATGCGGCCCATTGCTCTGCCACCGGGATAGCCAGACGATCCTCCTTGAGAGGGCGATTCCGACATATAGTCGGGATTATTTTCCGCCGAGAGTTCGTTGTACGATTCGTTATAGGCCGCCATTGCCGACGTGTCGCCCATCATACTTCCACGCATGCTGCGCGTATTAACCTGTACCCGCTGGAATCCTCGTCCGCTTGATTCTTTGATCTTTTTCTCACGCTCCGCCGCTTTGAGAAGTGCTTTCGCCCTGGTCTCCTGCTCGACCTGCTCCTTCGCACTCAACAGTCGTTTAATCTGCGGATGAGACGCCAGAATTCCGTTTGGCCCGGCTGCGGTCGACCAGCTTCCGGTGACTCGGTAGGGAAGCGGCATCGTGAATACGGCATCGCGGTACTGGTCGTCGACAACGTCGACGTCGAACTCGATTCTCTCCAGCAGTTTGACGGCCACGTCGATGTCGACATCTTCCCAATCATTCGCCCAGGGGTCGGCACCTGCAACGGCAGTTTGTCGTTGCAGTTCGAAGTCCCAGAATCTGACCTGGGCATAAGCTTCCTGAGCGCTGTCAAGACGCAATGCCCGCTTAACTTTTTCGACCTGTTGCTTCATCTGGAAGATACCGCGAATTGCAGCGAACCGAGTGCCGCGAGCTTCAACGTTCCTTGCAGCTGCACCATAACCAGACGCTCCTCCGTATCCCGCCATTCCAGACTCTTCCATCGGCTCGCCGCCGTAGCTGGGATCTTCACCGTCGTATGCATCTGCACCAGGTTGCCCAACTGCACTGCCTGGTCGTGGACCGACAACGCCAAGTCCTTGGTCTTTGGGTCTGTCGATCTCATTTGTGCCGGCGACTTCGTCGGCGGAAGCGACCCTGATTCCAGGAGCAGAGCCTTCCGCTGCCTCGTCTTCCTCGGGGCTCAACTCGATCAGGATACGCCCGGCATCGGCGACAAGGTTTTCAATCGACAAGTACTCAGGTTCACCGACCTTTTCACGAGCCTTGGTAATCCTGTGAAACCATTTACTGAGATAGTCGTATTTTGGCCCCGGAGGAATACCATCCAGCAGCTCGACAACTTTATCACCGGGATTTGTCGCGATGAATGTTTCCTTCTCGCTGTCCGGCCAGGTGGACCGAGCGAACTCAGCCTTGCCAGCATCAATCTTTGATGAAAACTCTTCGGGCTTTCGCTCGTAAGTTGACCATTGTGTTGTGCCGATTCCAATCAGCACAAACACTCCTGCGAGACCGAGAATGAACTTCTCACCGTGCTCGATGATCACTTCCTTAAAGCCTGGTTTTGAGCCGGAACTACTCATGGCTACCTCCCTTTTGTTGCTTCTAAAGCGAACGGAATCCTGAGGTGTCGTGAACGAACATTAAACTCATCGCGGCAGGATGACTTCACATGCCGCGAAAACTGTCTTACGTCATGGAGTCGGGGCGTCACTTGCCGGTGGTGAGGCTGCGTCGTCTGGCGGAGCGTCAGCTGCTGGCGGATTCGGCTCCGGGGAACCAGCCTCGGTCGCCTCACCTGGTGGCGACGCGTCGGTAGGAGCAGTTGCCCCTTCTTCTTCGGCTGGTGCGGCTGCCGATTCCGGAACGGTATCGGTGGATGTTGCTGGTGTCTCCGTGACAACAG
>JBLFXD010000798.1:0-3621 GCA_047611045.1 Planctomycetaceae bacterium
TACGCGATGAAATCGGGCATGTCGATTGACGAGTTGTATCAGCTGACGAATATCGATCCGTGGTTTCTGTGGCAGCTTCGGGACATTATCGACGTCGAAGAAGAGATCATCGCTGCCGGCAGTCTGAATGCCGCGAGCGACGATCTCGTTAAACGAGCGAAGCAGCACGGCTTTTCCGATCACCAACTGGCCTTCTGGTGGAACACGACCGAGGCAACCGTTCGAGCCGACCGCAAAGGTCGAGGCATCGAAGCGACGTTCAAGCAGGTCGATACGTGTGCCGCCGAGTTTGAGGCCTTCACCCCGTATTACTATTCGACCTACGAGCAGGAAGACGAGTCGCCGGCGTTGCCAACCGATGGCCGAAAGCGGTACATGATCCTCGGCGGCGGACCGAACCGAATCGGGCAGGGCATCGAGTTTGACTATTGCTGCTGCCAGGCCGCGTTTGCGATGGCCGAGCTTGGCCACGAAAGCATCATGGTGAACTCGAATCCGGAAACTGTTTCGACCGACTACGACACGTCGGACCTGCTGTTTTTCGAGCCGTTGACAATCGAAGACGTGCTCAACATCTGCGACCGTCTCAAGCCGGACGGCGTGATCGTTCAGTTCGGCGGCCAGACGCCGTTGAACCTGGCACGTGGTCTGGAAGCTGCCGGAGTGCCGATCATCGGGACCAGCCCGGACATGATCGACGCGGCGGAAGACCGCGAGCGTTTCACGGCGATTCTCGAACAGGCTGACCTCATGCAGCCGCCAAACGGAATTGCCCAGAACCTTGAGGGCGCACGTAGCGTTGCCGACCGAATCGGATATCCCGTGCTGGTTCGCCCGAGCTATGTTCTCGGCGGCCGAGCGATGGAAATCTGCTACGACGTTGAATCGCTGACTCGATACATGGTTGAAGCCGTCGACGTTTCCGCCGGGCAGCCGATTCTGGTCGACAAGTTTCTTGAGGACGCGATCGAGGTCGACGTTGACGCCATCTCGGACGGAACGACGACGGTCATCGGCGGAATCATGGAGCACATTGAAGAAGCCGGTGTCCACTCTGGCGACTCGGCCTGTGCGCTGCCGCCGCATTCGCTGAACGAGCTCGTCATCGACGGAATTCGGGAGGCAACTCATCGCCTCGCGAAGGCTCTCAACGTTCGCGGCCTGATGAATATTCAGTTTGCCGTTAAGCAGGAAGGCTACGAATCAACGGTCTACGTGCTCGAAGTGAATCCTCGGGCGAGCCGGACGTCGCCGTTCGTCTCGAAGGCTACCGGGCGATCGCTGGCAAAGATCGCTGCCAAAGTCATGGTCGGAGTTTCGCTCGTCGATCAAGGCGTGACCGAAGAAGTCTGGCCTGAGTACACGTCGGTCAAAGAAAGCGTCTTCCCTTTCAACCGCTTCCTGGGAGTCGACATCGTGCTCGGTCCGGAAATGCGATCGACCGGCGAAGTCATGGGCATCGACATGTCATTCCCGATGGCATTTGCCAAGGCCCAGTTCGGTGCCGGAGTCGTCCTGCCGAGCGAAGGGACGGTTTTCATTTCGATGGCCAAGGCTCACAAGCAGGAAATGATCGAACCAGCCCGTAAGCTGATCGAGCTGGGCTTCAAAATCGTCGCGACCTCTGGCACGGCAGACGTTCTGCGCGAGGCGGGAGTGGAAGTCGAAATCGTCCGCAAGTTGAAGGAAGGCCGACCAAACCTGCTCGACCTGATGGCCAACGACGAAATTCACTACATCTTCAACACGCCCAGCGGCAAAGGCGCCCGCACCGACGAAGGTAAAATTCGAGCCGCGGCTGTTGCGAACGGAGTCCCCTGCGTCACAACTCTGCCAGGCTGCGTCGCCGTCGTCCAGGCCGTCGAAGCTCTCTCGAAAGACCCGGTCGCTCACGTCCAGGCACTGCAGGACTGGATTCCGCAGGAAGCAGTTCAGAACGCACCGGTTCGGTAATTGTAGGGTGCGTCTCGACGCACCAGTTTTCTGTGCGCCAGTGCAGATCGAAGTGCGGTGCGTCGCGACGCACCCTACGGCTTCTCTTTGTAATCGCATTTCGCGTTGACGAATGCTGCCCAAACTCCAAAGCCGAAAAATCCTGCAATACTGGCAGCACCGCCAACGGCAGCAGGAATAACTGCGTTACCATTGGCAATGGTCGCGGCGGCGAGAAATAGAATCAGGCTGCCTGCTGCACAAGCCCAAGCTGATATTTTAAGTACACGAGCTTTGCGGGATCGCGCCTGGCGGAACGCTCCTGAAAACGCGGCCTTGATGACTTCTTCGAAGATGACCGATACAAAATCTTCGACCACAGACGTCAGCTCCCGTGTGCATTACCGGCGGGCGGCGGGGTGTTTCATGTTGAGCCAGGCTCCGCCTTCGTTGCTGCTGGCGACGCATTGCTCGATGAAGAACATGCCTTCGACGCCGTCGTAGATGTTCGGGTAGATCGTGTCGCGTTTTTCGAATGATTCACCGGCCGCTCGGGCGACCATGTTGTCATAGGCGAAACGGTAGACGTTGGCGAAGGCTTCGAAGAAGGCTTCCGGGTGGCCGGAAGGCAGTCGGCAAGCGGCTGCGCCTGAGGCGTTCATGAATGGAGCGTTCGGATCTCGCGTGTAGATCTGATGAGGCTTGCCGTTTTCGCGGACGATCATTTCGTTCGGATTTTCCTGACGCCACTGCAGCGAGCCTTTTGTGCCGTCGACTTCGATGAAGAGATCGTTCTCGCGGCCGTGTGAAATCTGGCTGGCGGTGACGGTGCCGAGTGCTCCGTTTTCGTAGCGGATGACGGCGTGGCCGTAGTCATCGAGAGCTCGGCCTTCGACGAACACTTTCAAGTGGCAGGAGATCTCTTCCGGCAGCAACCCGGTCATGTATCGACCGAGGTTGTAAGCGTGCGTGCCGATGTCGCCGAAGCAGCCGGCGACTCCGGACTTCGAAGGGTCGGTTCTCCATGCAGCCTGCTTGTGATCGTCGCCTTCCAAGCGAGTTCGCAGCCAGCCCTGAATATAGTTGGAGCGGATCGCGTTGATTTCGCCGAGTTCTCCGCCAAGGATCATCTCACGAGCCTGGCGGACCAGCGGGTAGCCGGTGTAGTTGTGCGAAACGGCGAAGACGACGTCGGACGCTTCAACAGCAGCCATCAGCTCTTCGGCCTGAGCCAGATCGAAGGTCATCGGCTTGTCGCAGATGACGTTGAAGCCGGCTTCAACGGCGGCTTTGGCGATTTCGAAGTGTGTGTGGTTGGGCGTGGCGACTGACACGAAGTCAATTCGCTGGTCATCCGGAAGAGCTGATTCCTTTTCGACGAGCTCGTGGATTGAGCCGTAAGCTCGGTCCTCAGCGATGTCGTAAGCGGGAGCGGACGCTTTCGACCGTTCGGCGTTCGATGAAAGTGCACCGGCGACAAGGGCCGCTCGGTTGTCGAGCACGGCGGCCGTCGCGTGAACCCGCCCGATGAACGAGCCCATGCCGCCACCAGCCAGTGCCATTCTCAGTTTGCGATTCAGTGAGCCGTTTGTCGTTTCCATTGTGCTGCTTCCCTTGCTTTGTGCGGCTCAGATTGTTCAGCCGTTGTTCAATCGGTTTTCCTTTGACGCGATTCGGGAAGCTTACGGG
>JBLFXD010000799.1:0-3615 GCA_047611045.1 Planctomycetaceae bacterium
ACCTTCCCCAGCTCATGGAAGCCGTTGAAAGACTCGTCCTTGACAAGCAGAAACAGTCCCGTTGAGATCAATCACTCAAACCATAACCGTCACTCAATCTTCAACTAAACATCGGACATCATCGTAATTGATGATCAAGCAAAAGGACTGTCGAAGCGGCAGAACGAAATGCGAAAAACATGCCGAGCTGCGGTTGCGAGGCTCGAGTGGATGATTGATATGCGAAAAAATAGCCTTTCGGAGCCCACGATCTCAAATGAAGTACTGAATTGGGTCGAGTTCGTCAAAAAGGATGCGATGAACGCCTGCAGACAAACCGGTGCTGTGCTCGGATAACCTCTCCGGCAGTATGGAAAGATGCCGTATTTATATTTCCTCAACATCAGATTTAGTCTGCGGTCAATTGCGGCCTTTGGACAGCGGATCGCGTAATGGATCGCCAGAACCTTCGAGCTTGATCAGGACTGACATTTTTCCGGAGTTGCCATCGTTAATTTTGTGCCAGTCGTCGCGGCAGCGGAGGACTAGCTCGCCGTCGGATTCGGGAGTGAAGCTGCCGTAGGCTCCCAGTTCGAATGGTTTGCCGAGTTTGTATTCTTTCGAATTGAAGATCGCGCCGATCAGCTTGCCGGTGCCGTCTTCTGCTCCGTCGGCATCGACCAGTTCGGCGTTCTCGTCGACCTGCCATTTTCCGGAGGCGGAGTACTCGTATTTCGTCCCGGCTTTGACTCGGCAGCGGGATGCCTGCCAACCGGCCTTCGATTGGATGGAACTCGTGAGCTTTCTTGAGCCGCGAGGCGACGTGAACTTTGTCTTCCAATTCCAGAACACAAGGTCGGCTCGGTAGCCGATGTCGAAGTGTTTGAGGAAGAAGGGGTACTCGAAGGAAATCTCTTCGGCCATGCTGCCGTACGCGCTGTTGAACGAGGCTCGCTGTCCGGTCAGCATCGCAAGACCCAGAGGGTAAAACCTGTCTCGGTAATTTGGATTGTTCGCCAGCAGATGACACAACGCCCATCGCCATGCGTAATTCTGCCAGGAATCGCCGGTGACCTCTTTGGAATTCACAATCGCGTTCAGGGTCTTGGGGGGCGATGAGTGGATGTACTTCACAACGTAGTCGCCGCAATTAACGCTGGCGTCGCCGTCTTTCCAGTAAGCGCCCATCTCGGCCATGCCCTCGGAATACCAGAGAGGACCCGTCCGACCGAATGTCTGACCGCAGTAAGCATGCACGGCTTCGTGCTGAGGAGTTCCACGATTCGCGTAGGCATAGACGATCGCCTTGGCGTCGAATTGATTTCCTAACGACCGCACTCTCGTGGCCGTAACGCCGGCTTTGCCCTGAATACTCGCCAGTCCGACCGGATCGATCGAGTTCGGCGGCCAGTTCTTCAGGTCTTTGACGACGTAACATTCGATCGTTTTGCGATTCGGCTGTGCCCAGTACTTTGAGATCAGCCCTAGCATAGTCTCGAGTCGCTCCAGCAATTCCTCGGCATCTTTGTCATTCAGATCTGTATGCAGCAGAAAGTTTCGAGACCTCACGTCGCGCGGCGGAACGCTGGCCGGTTGAGGTTTGTCATCCTCGACTCTCTTCTTCTGAGCGAACACGGCGGTTGAACTCGCCGTCAACAGGCAAAGCATCAGACCAGCGATTAGAGCAGAACGACCGGAACGAATTCTTCGACCAACCATCAAATCGACTCTCCTCACAGAATTGAACGACTGCTTCGTTCAGAAATGATGAGGACGTCACGCGGCGGAGTAAATGACTCGCCGAATGGCCCGGTTCAGTTTGTCGGAATTCTCAATTCTAAGTCGGTGATTGCTGCGTAATCGTCATGGCTTCGCTCGACGATCCGCGACGCACTGCTCCGGGCAATCAGTCGAGAAATCTTGCACGCTCTGCAGACGTCGGCAAGCGGCAGGTTTCTTTCTGGCCGAACCAGCGATACCGACTTCGGGCGACGATCTTGTAGCCGAGATCGCGGATCGGCTTCGGAATCAGCCACAGAAGCGTTCCCAGGACGCTCCACGCTCCGCCCAGTCGCCAGAAGATTCGCACGATCGCGCTGGAGCGAATTTGCCACCGGTCGCCGTCAAGGAAAACGACTGTGTCGAGGCCTTGGACGATATCCTCGGGCAGCGACGCGGCGGCCGTCGAGCCCTGTAACGGGGCGAAAACGACTCGGCCATGACGATCGTACTTCAGCACGAAATCGACGAACCGGTTGCACAGACCGCAGACGCCGTCGAAAAAGAGGATGGATTTGGACTCAGTCGCGGCCGGCATGCTTACGTTCCTGATGAAGTGTCTCGGTACAGTACCGCCTTCCGCCGACCGACTTAACCGGATTTTCCGATCGGATAGCTGGCATACTCCCCGGAACGCGAACCAGCCGCTTTCGGAGTCTCCTAAAACGACGTTGCGATCAGCAATCCGTTTTGCGAGCCGGGCTTGCGGCAGGTAGGCTGTCATCATTGCTGGACGGTCCGGGTAATGAAATTCGGACTGATCGATATCTGGTTTCAGGGATTCTGACGGTGAGTGCAATCGCGACAAATCTGCGACCTCACACCAAGGCGGCCACGCTGACTCAGCCGGTCGAGGCCTCTGAGCCGACGGTCCGCGAGCACGGCCTGAAAACTACGGCGTCGGCCTGTGCCGTTTCGCTGGTATTTCACGCGTGCCTGCTCACTGCCTGCGGGTTGATCTGGTACGCACTCCCGAGACCGGAAACTGGACTGCCAGGCATCGACTCTCTGATGGCAACGTCGGAGTCCGACGACTCGGCTGACGGCGAGCTGCAGTTTGAAGAGGCACTCACGCTGGCCGAAGTTACTCCGCCGCTGGCGACCGGCGGTCAGTCGATGGCCGAGTATCAAAGTCCTCTCACAAATCCCGAAGACTCGCTCATGCCAACTGGCGAACAGTCGTTCCTCAGCGCTAGCGCCATCGGCTCTCCGTGGCTGAACGCGAATGTCGGCGGAGCGACCACGCCCGTCGGATCCGCATCCGGATCACGAGATGGCCTCGGTTATGGTGACGGCAGAGGCGACTCAGAAGGCAGTGACGCTGCGGATTCGTTCTTCGGGCTGCGACCGATCGGACGGAGGATCGTCTACGTACTCGATTGTTCGCGAAGCATGAACCATCCCCACGACACTGAGGCCAAAACACGCTTTAAGCGGATGAAGCTCGAACTGATCAAATCCGTCCAGGGGATGGGTCCCGAATCCGAATTCTTCCTGATCTTCTTTAACGACTTTGCGATTCCGATGCCGTCCCCGGTTCCGGTCCAGGCGGCCGAACGACCCAAGTTGAAATACCTCTACTGGATGAAAGACCTGAAAGCTGACGGAAACACCGAGCCCCGACTTGCTCTGCAGCACGCATTACGAATTCAACCGGACATCGTTTACTTCCTGACCGATGGCAGCTTCACCTATCGAGTCCAGCAGGATCTGCTGAGTCTTCCGTCGAGCAAGACCGAGATTCACACTTTCGCCTTCGACGCGCCGTTCACTGACAACATGCGACGAGCCTACAACCGCCTCCTTGATGACGACCGAACGGGCGCCCGCGAAACGGCCGGGTCACGGAGCGACTAT
>JBLFXD010000800.1:0-3612 GCA_047611045.1 Planctomycetaceae bacterium
CTTCCTCAAGCACGTGTCGTCCGGTCAAAATATTCCGCTGACGCATAATCTCCATCTGCTGCGGGGCTTACGATTGGAGTCAAATTGAATTCTAAGCCTAAAGCAGCGTTGACGACCGGCAGATCAAGGCACATGGTGGAGTCTTTTGCCCCACCATGAGGCCGATCATGGAATTTATTCTGCAGCCCTGGCAGCTCTTCCTCGTGATCCTGGCCGGCTGGATGAACCGTCAGCAGCAGGAAGTCATCGAGTATCTGCGGACAGAGAACCAGGTTCTGAAACAGAAACTCGGCAAGAAACGCATCCTGCTGGATGACGACCAGCGACGTCGCCTGGCGGTGAAGGGCGTGGTCCTGGGACGCAAGCGACTGGAAGAAGTCGGCACGTTGTTCACGCCTGACACGATTCTGCGCTGGCACCGGATGCCCGTCTCCAACAAGTGGGACTACAGCGATCATCGCAAGAGCAAACCAGGGCGTCCGCCTCTGCCTGACGAGGTCAGACAACTCGTCGTACGCATGGCTCGCGAGAATCCCAGTTGGGGCTATGACCGGATCGCTGGCGCCATTCAGAATCTCGGTCACGACGTCTCGGATCAGTCCGTGGGCAACATTCTGAAGGCGCACGGCGTCGAACCGGCACCCGACCGGAAACGGCAGACCACCTGGAAGACGTTCCTCAAAGCTCACTGGGATGTCCTCGCGGCCATCGACTTCACGACCGTCGAGGTGTGGACGAAGAGTGGTCTGGTGACTTACTACCTGCTCTTCGTAATGGAACTGAGAACGCGACGCGTTCACTTCGCTGGCTGCACAGCGAATCCGCATGAAGCCTGGATGAAACAAGCGGCCCGTGAACTCACCAGCTTCGATGACGGTTTCCTCAACGATAAGCGATACCTGATCATGGACCGTGATACGAAGTTCTGTGAATCGTTCCGCTCCATCCTGCGTCAATCCGATGTAGAGCCCATCATGCTGCCGCCGAAAAGCCCCAACCTGAACGCACAGCTGGAGCGGTATTTCGGTTCTCTGAAATCCGAATGCCTCAGCCGCATGATCTTTTTTGGCAAGCAATCGTTGGAACGGGCCGTTTGTGAATACGTTGAGCACCATCACCGCGAACGAAATCATCAGGGACTGGGCAACAGGCTCATCGATCCGGACGAGCAGGTCGGCAAGCCTGACGGAGATGTTGAGTGCACCGAACGACTTGGCGGTCTGCTGCACTACTACCACCGCACGGCTGCGTAGCAGTCATCCAACACACGCGATTCACCTGTTCCCCGAGCGTTTCAATCCCGCGCCGGTCTGCCGATTCGCGACTCGGCGTACCGACGGTACGTCAACTGCTCACTAACTTCAGTCCACAATCACGCCCGGCGACACACTCAAGGTTCGATGTTCACACGCCTTACATGTCGTTCCAGTTCTTTGACCACACGACCAAGGAACCGAAGTCGATTTAGAAATACAGCATTAATCACCGCGAATTCCCTTCCTGCAGCGTGTGACTTGAATCGTGCCGCCACCGTCGTCGATCGGGCCGAATTCAGCTCAGAGTATCCGCGACGTGCTGCGTAAAAGCATAGGACAGTGAGGATTCCGATCCGAACGTATCGAGTCGCTGCCACTCCGAGTCCAAACTAATAATCGGCGATCGAACCGTCCTTCATTCGGCCTCGTGTCGGCCACTCGGGGACGATTGGCTGCTTTGCGAGTTCAGCCAGCTTTGCCTCATCGACTTCGCAGCACAGACCTGTTCCTTCCGGCAGGGACGCGAAGCCATCCTTGTCGATGGTCCAGTTCTTTTTGACGAGTCCCTTCGGCGTGATGCTCGGGTAGTACTCGTGGATCAGGAAGAACGGAACGGTCGCACTGCAATGCAGGCTCGCGGTCACTCCGAGATCCGTTGTCACGCAGTGCGGAGCCAGTGGTACGTGGTACGCCTCGCCAAGAGTCGCGATCTTGCGGAGCTGTGTAATTCCGCCGGTGTGAGCACAATCGACCTGCAGGATGTCGGCACAGCCTTCATGCAGATAGCCAATAACGTCCCAGATCGTGCGGGCTTGCTCACCGACCGCCAGGGGGATGCTGATCTGCTCCTTGAGTCGTTTGAAGACTTCCATGTTGCCGGGAACGGCGGGTTCTTCGATGTAAGTCACATCGTACGGCTTGATCGCCGAAGCGAACTGAATCAGAAACGGCGGCGGCATCGCACAGTGTGCGTCAAACATCACCATGCCGTCCGGGCCAACGCGCTTGCGAGCGTCCTCGACCAGCTTGACCATCGATTCAATCTGTTGCGGAGTGCCCGAGAACGGCTGCGGCCCGCATCCGACCTTGGTGGCCTTCGGCGTCGGATAAAACAGCACTTTGTCCCGCACTGGCCCACCGAGCAGCCGATAAACAGGCACGCCCCACAGCTTGCCCGTGATGTCCCACAACGCCATGTCGATCCCGGCGAGCGTGTGAGTCATAAACGGCCCACCGCGCATGTCGCGGTGCGAGCGGTAGATCTTCTGCCAAAGGTATTCGATGCGAGTTGGGTTCTCACCGTCGATCAATTCAAACAACGAACGAGCCAGCGTCGCGGCAACGTTCGGTTCGAGCTGATCAATCTCGCCCCAGCCGGTGACACCGTGATTCGTCTCGATTTTCAGGAACACCTTCCGCATCACCGGCGTTGCGGTGAGCTTCGTGATCCTGATCGTCGATGTCCGGTCACCGACGTTTGCGGCAGCGTTGTTTCCGTCGTCAACTCCGAGTGCAGCGTTGATACCGGGACCGAATCCCGCAGCCGCCGCTCCGCCTGCAGCGAAACCGAGTGAAGTCAGCCATTCGCGTCGACTTGTCATGGTCATCCTCATTCAACATTAAGAACGGAAGAAATCAAATTGCGGAACACTCATGTCCGCTAATTCCCACTAATCACTACACGACCGGTCAGGTAGTAATTAGCGTAGATCAGCGTTAATTAGTGTTCCGTATTCATGGCATCTCTGAGGTTCAATAATCCGCTATCGATCCGTCCTTCAGCTTCGCTCCCGGCCAGCGATAGCTTTGCGGTTTCAGCGATTCTGTCTGCAATAGTTTCTCGTCGACTTCAACACCCAGGCCCGGACCAGGCGGCAGACCGATGTAGCCGTCCTTGTCGAGTTCGTACGCCATCCGCGTCAGACCCGGAACATTGAAGCCGGCGTTCTGGGGGTAGAACTCATGAATCAGTAGGAACGGAATTGACGACACGACATGCAGGCTGGCGGCGATTCCCAGAAACGTTGCTGTGCAATGCGGAGCGATCGGCACGTGATACGCCTCGGCCAGCGTCGCGATCTTCTTCATCTGACTGATGCCGCCGGTGTGGTTGCAGTCCGGTTGCAGAATGTCGAGGCAGCCTTCCTGCAGATACGGCAGCATTCCCCAGATCGTCCGATCTCGCTCTCCGGCGGCGAGTGGAATGCTGATCTGCTCTTTGAGCCGCTTGAAGACCTCGATGTTGCCCGGCACCGCCGGCTCTTCGATGAACAACACGTCGTACGGCTTCAGTGCCGATGCCAGTTGAATCAGCGTCGCAGGCGGCACGGCTGAGTGAGCATCAAACATCACCGCG
>JBLFXD010000801.1:0-3598 GCA_047611045.1 Planctomycetaceae bacterium
GAGAAATCGTCGCTGGAGAATTGAACTCCGGCGACCCGCTGCTCTACTTCGCCGGGAAGTATCGCGACGTTGCTCCGCTCGACGAGTAGCGAATCCGACTTTAGTCACACTCGGAAATCAACATCTCTGTTGGTCAGCCTCGCTGGCTGTTGATAAAGCTTTGCATTCAACACCAGAATAGTGAACCTGAGGTTGGGTGATTGAAGTCGCGTTTTGCAGAGCGGATGGTGATATGAGTGAAAACGGAATCAGCCGTCGAGAGTTTCTGGGCACGGGCTCGTTCAGTGCGAGCAGTCTGGCTCTGGCCTGGTTGCTTCAGCAGGACGATGCATTTGCCAAACCTGCGAAGCCCGAACTTGAGCCGCGATCGTTTGATCAAACTCCGAAGCATCCGCACTTCGAGCCCCAAGCCAAAGCGATGATTTCGCTCTGGATGCAGGGAGGACCTTCGCATCACGACCTCTTCGATCCAAAGCCGGGGATGAAGAAGTGGGACGGCAAAGCGTTTCCGGGCGAGATCAAATACGACAACGCCGCGCAGGCGAGTTCCAAAGTCTTCGCGAGTCCGTGGGAGTTTCGAAACCGCGGCGAATGCGGCATGGAGCTGTCAGAGCTGATTCCCAACATCGCCGGCATCGCTGACGACATCTGCCTGGTCCGCTCGATGAAGACTGGAGTGAATAATCACGGGCAATCGATTCGAGCGTTGATCAACGGACGAACCCTCGGCGGCCGGCCTTCGATCGGAAGCTGGCTGACTTACGGACTCGGCAGTGAAGCTCAAAACCTGCCCGCTTACATGGCGCTGATCGATCCCGGTCAGCTGCCGGTGATGGGTGTCGAAAACTGGTCGAACGGATTTCTGCCGGCCGTCTATCAGGGAACGGTGATCCGCGCGCAGGAACCCCGGATTCTCAACCTGCAGCCACCGACTTACCTGACGGGGAAAGTGCAGGAACGGTCGCTGGCGTTTCTTGAAAAGCTGAACGATCGGCATCTTGAGCAGCGGCCGGGGCAGCTCGATCTGGAAGCGCGAATTCAAAGTTACGAACTCGCCGCACGCATGCAGACGGCGGCGGCCGAAGCGATGGACCTGGCTAAGGAATCCAAGTCGGTTCAGCAGATGTATGGAATGCTCGATGGCGGGACGACGGCCGAGTACGGCAGTCGATGCCTGATCGCTCGGCGGCTTGTTGAACGCGGAGTTCGCTTCGTGCAGGTCTTCACACCGAATCAATTGTGGGACAGCCACGGTTCGATTCGCAGTGCACTCCCGTCGGCATGCAAGAAAGTCGACAAGGGCTCGGCGGCGCTGGTCGCGGATTTGAAGCAGCTCGGAATGCTGGATTCGACCGTCGTTCAATGGGGCGGAGAAATGGGCCGCCTGCCGGTCATCCAGAACGACGCCGGTCCGGCGAAGATCGGCCGAGACCATAACACGTACGGATTCTCGCACTGGTACGCTGGTGGAGGCTTCAAAGCTGGCCACGTTCACGGCACGACTGACGAGTGGGGGCACCGCGCGGTCGACGACGTCGTCAATCACTACGACATTCACGCAACGCTGCTTCACCTGTTCGGTATCGACGCTCCGGACCTGACTTATAAACGGAACGGTCGAGAGCAGACGCTGCTTGATGGTCAACCGGGAAGCGTGGTCGACAAGCTTCTGGCGTAGAGGTTCGCTTCGATCCAGACGGCTGATCGCCTGGAGAGCTGAATTACGCCCGGACGATTTCGATCCCGTTGTCGACGTTCATTACGCCTGCGGTTTTCATCACTGCCTGCTGAGCAAGTTGCAGCAGGTAAAACTTCGGCAAGCATCCGGTCAGTCGTACCTGACCGTCTTCGACGACAACATCCAGCCGAAGAAGCTGGTGATAACCGGTCTTCTGAAGGCTGCTGCGAACCGAAGTTTCCAGTTCACTGTCCGGCGAAGAGGGTTCGCCAGCGAAGTGTGGTCGAGGTGTGGATTCTGACATGGACGAAGGCCCGTGCTGAAGTCGCGGGACGAATGAAGGGAGAGGGGGGCCGATTGGGGGACCCGCGTGCTCTCACCATCGTTACTTAGCACGCCACGACTGGAACGGCATTGATTTCGATACAGCGATCAGGCGGAAACGTGGTGACCCGTGAGGTGTTTGCGGGATCTGCGACCTCGCAATAGCCAGCACCTGGTTGCGGCGAGCGAAGAACCGGTACAGTCCGTACATTGACCTCGACAGGCGAGATCGGCAGAGCCAACAGAGGTCATCGTTCCGCAGCGTAGAAGTTTTACAAAGCGGCGATCACACCGTTGCAGACTCGCCGGTCGGCGTCACGAGATCACGATCGAAGAGTCATGACCGAGATTGCTCAAACTACATTCGACTTCTGGCTGGTCATCGACCTCGAAGCAACGTGCTGCAACAACGGTCAGTTTCCTCGCGAAGAAATGGAGATCATCGAAATCGGCGCCGTCATCGCCGACGGTCAGACGCTGCAGCCGGTCGATGAATTTCAGACGTTCGTGCGGCCCGTCCGGCATCCTTCGTTGACAGAATTCTGCCGCGAGCTGACAGGGATTGAGCAGTCGGATGTCGATTCCGCAGTTGCTTTCGTTCAGGCAATGTCCCAGTTGACCGCCTGGATGGCAGAGTATCCTGAGGCCGTTTTCTGCTCGTGGGGTGAGTACGATCGCCGGCAATTCGAGCGGGACTGCGCATTCCACAACGTCGTCTGGCCGTTCGGACCCCGACACGTCAATCTGAAGAAACGCTACTCCGATCGATTCGGTCTGAAGCGAGGCCAGGGTTTCGGAGAGGCTCTTAAGAATCACAACCTGACTTTCGAAGGTCGCCCGCACCGAGGCATTGACGACGCCCGAAACATCGTCCGCATGCTGCCGATTGTTTTCGGGACATGACATCGCGTTTCGGTCGGCTGACGGACGAGTGTCGTGCCCGTCGCGATGTTGACGGTCAAATATTTGGCGTCAGTTTCCGACAAAAAGCGGTCAAGAGTTCCAACTCAATTACCGATGTCGATGTGGTTGTCGTCGGTCAGGCTGAAACCTAACCTACGCACCGATTCGCGTACGCGGGAGTGGCGGAATTGGCAGACGCGCTAGATTTAGGATCTAGTGTCCTTAGGACGTGGGGGTTCAAGTCCCCCCTCCCGTACTTCGTTTAGCTGTAAGAGTTTACGGAAAATATCTCTTTGTGCTTTTCAGCGTCGACTGGCCTGTTGCTGTTTCGTACCACCTCAGTACCACGTTTCTTGTCTGAACTGCTGAAATCAAGGCTTTCAACAGCCGCCGCTTGCTTGTCGTGTTTCGTATGACGATAGCCTAGATGTACCTTGCCTGTCCGATGGCCGACAAGATTCATTGCATCCGCTGGCGTTAGCGTTTCCCCAATCGCGGAGATGAATGAATGCCTGTGAATGTGCCACCCAGAACAGAGTTCAAACTCAGTTCCAACCAAGGTGTTCGGCGACAATTGAGTTACTGTCAATTGTTGTGTTTGAGCGTTGGTTGGTTCAGGCGGCGTTTTCTTTGGATGGATTGTTTTCAGAGGAACGTTGCAGCTTCTTTTCTTTGAGCGTGTGTTCGTTTTCT
>JBLFXD010000802.1:0-3596 GCA_047611045.1 Planctomycetaceae bacterium
ATCTACCTCCGGCGAAAGGGCGTGAACACTGGTTGAAAATTGCAGTCCGTCGATTCGGACCGACTGATGCATTCCAACTTTCAGCCGAGCAGCGACTCTGGCCGGCAAACCGATTCGGGCTTCGACAACTCCGGTCTCGACGATTCGCAGGACGGGAGTCGACGGCGACAGAATCGCCCCTTCGTCCACAAGTCTTTCAGCAATCTGTCCGGCAAACGGAGACTTCAGGGTGCTGTCTTCAATTTCGATGGCGATGTCTGCCAGCATGGCGTCGAGCCCCTCGACGGCTGCCGCCTGCGCTTTGACTTGCTCCGCCCGCGTGCCGGCAACGAGTTCTTCCAGGCGACTTCGAGCGGCAGCGTGTTTCGCATCAGCCGCTTTCAGCGACAGCTCCGTGTTATCAAATGACTGCTTCGTTACCGCCCGATTCGCACTGAGCGACTGATTGCGAACGTGACTCCGTTTTGCCAGCTCAGCCTGTGCGGCCAGATCATTCACTTCGGCACTCGCGGCGGCGATCACTTCAGCTCGTGGCCCGTTTTGAAGTTCCTCAAGCCGGGATGCCGCTTCGGAACGTTGAGCGACTAGCTGATCCCGCTGCGTCAGCAACCTTCGGTTGTCGAGCCGCGCAAGCGGTTGATCGATCGCCACTTCGTCGCCGTCGTCAACGAGCACTTCAACCAGTTCGGCAGATCGATGAAACGCCAGGTTGCTCGTTCTCGCCGCAGAGATCAGCCCCGTGTACGAACGCCGTTCCGAGTAAGAAGGCACGTGCTGGGCGACGATCGTGTTAACTGGCAGAAGCGTTGCTTCCGATGGTGACTCTGCCACGTTCTCGCGGCCGGCCAGCCCGAGGCTGACTGCCGTGGCAACAACCGCAATCATGACGACGAAGCCATAAAATCGGCGCCACGTCAACCATTGACGGATCGTCATATTTTGCGGAGCAAAAATAGAGTCAGACGGATTGGAGGGTCTGGTACTCATCGGCGAACACCTCGGCACTGATGCGTTCAAAAAGTTGTTGGTAATCGCAGTCGGACGAAAGCTTCTGCCACCCGTAACCGTCAAGCATCGTCGAGATGTTTCGGCGGACGGCGACAAACGGATCGCTGATCCCAAGCTGCGGCAGAGAGTCGGAAGTCGCGATGATCGAGTAGGCACCAAAACACTGCGACCACAACCCGAATGCCACATCCTCCGGCACGGTTTCTTCAGGCAATGTCAGATCGCCCTGAGCAATGCCGTCGCGAATGATTCCCGAAACAATCCCCATGCAACGATGCTCACAGGACTGCATCAAAGAACGCCGTCTTTCCGTTGTCTTTTCCCAGATCGATGCCGAACGGATTATCTGCTCGACAAAGAAATGTTGAGGGTGAAGTCTCACGAAAAGTTCGGCAGCCACCCCGATCGCTGAAATCCGCTCGCGTGAACAGCCGACGAATTCGGCAGCTCGCTGAAACATCCCCAATCGGCGATCCATCGTCTCGACAGCCAGCGAAATGATGATCTCTTCTTTGCACGGAAAATGGTTGTAGATCGTCCCTTTGGAATACTCGAGCTGCTCGGCGATGGCATCCATGCTCAAGCCAAGATAGCCGCCTTCCGCCAGCATCGTGCGCGCAAGGCCGAGAATGCGGTCTTCGCGTTCTTTGATTTCACGTTGCTTGCGTGTGAGATTTTCCATACCTGGCTCCATTTCTGACGCTTCGTCAGAACCAATTCTTGACGGATCGTCAGAAACGTCAAGCAGAATTGACGCCAATTCAGAAAAAATCACCAACGTCGCGAAAGACGCGAGGCAGGCAACGTCACGAGCAGGATCGGAACTCAGTTGCGATTGGAATTGCTCGATGACGACTTTTCGCGGAGATAATTTGCACGCTCCGACTTGTCGCCCTTCACGTTGTCGCGTTCCAGCTTGCCGCTGAGTTTCCTGGCTTTCAGCGTTTCGTAATACGCTTTCAACTTCTCACGTGCAGCGTCAACTTGAGTGGCTTCACGACGCTCTTCGTCCGGGCGCGTTTCGACACTCGTTTGAGCTGGCGGCGAATCTGCTTCGAACGGAAACGTCGAGTCAGCCAGCGCTGGAGCTTTGACGAAACCCGCATCCTCGATCGTCTTCATGCGAAGATTCCAGCTATGCAGCATGCCGAATCGATCGTTGCGTGAACCACGGATAATCAATTGCCAGACACCCTTCGCACTCTTTCCGTTAAACACGCTGAGTCCGGATTCCCGGTTGAGCAGCCCTTCCGGCAGAAACGAGTCTTTGAAAGGAGCCTTTCCTTTCGTGATGGGAATTCGGGCCTGATCATCGAACACGGTCTGATCGAAATGATTTCCTCCGCCTCCGACTTCCGAGAACAGTTCTATTCTCGTTCCGTCAGGGCCAGTCAGATAGGCATCGAGAAAGACGACATGCGAATGCGTAATTGAAATCTGAACGTCCACATCCCGAATTCGGAAATCGTCTTCAATCTCGATCTCCGAAACGATCGTTCGGTACGGAGGCAGCACCTGAGCTGTTTCGTTCTGGTATCCGCCGGTCGAGGTGGCTCGAAGCACTTCTGAAGACGTCAACAACCCATCCTCGTTGGCGTCCAGCGAGGCAAACTCCTGGCGTTTGTCTGTCGTCCAGCTCGTCGTGAATTCGTGCATCGCGACCTGGCCATCTCGGTCGGCATCGAGTTCATAAAACCAGCCGGGCAATCCTTCCGTCAGGTCTCCGGCCTCGCTTTGCATCTGGCTGACGAGAGCGAACAACTCGTCGCGAGTGAGTTCTCCGTCTCGATCGACATCAACCAGTCCAGCAGGGATCCCCAGGTTGTGAACTTCGTCGGATTCAAGTCGCCCGTTCTTGTTCACGTCAAAGCGGCTCATCAGGCCTGCGGTCAGCCAGTACTTGTTACCGCCCTGACGCCACCACTCATTGCTGTCTTCACCTTTTCCCTTGCCGGTCGACTTGCGAATTTCGCCTCCCGTTCGGCGAGCCTTCTGCACAAGCTCGCCAGCACCATCTCTGAGCAGGCGACGGCGAGCGTAACGCTGTCCCAACTCCAGGCGACTGAAGCGACCGTCATTGTTGAGATCGTCAGAAAACGGATTCCGGTGGGTCCATCGAACGTCGTCGATTTCGTCACCGCCGATGAAGCCGTCCCTGTTGTCGTCGTAACGCCGCAACGTCTGATCGGCCTCTTCCAGATCCTCAAGCGTGTACGGATACCGGACTCTGGTCAGGCCAAACGTGGGAACGAGTGGTTGATCTTCCTCAGGACCGAATGGGACGACGGTACCTCCGCCTTCAGCCCGCACACGCTGTCCAGCTACGCCGTTTGCCAGTGCGTAGTAAACTCGCGCCGCTTCCTGAAGCTTGTGGATCTCGTTCGGCCGACCGAGGTCCATGCGGCGTTCTTTGGTGATCCGCTCAAGGTAGGGGCGAGCCAGCGACGTGATTTCTCCGGGATCGATCATTCCGTTCTGGTTTCGATCGAGCCGCTCCAGCGATTCCCGCAGCCCGGCCTGCCCATAGGCGGATTCGGATCGCAAGCCGACGCACAGCAAAGCCATCGCGCACGGCAGCCACCTGGCTC
>JBLFXD010000803.1:0-3593 GCA_047611045.1 Planctomycetaceae bacterium
GAGCGTCTCGCCGCGAAACAACTGTTCGCGATAACGGAATTCTCCGTTGTTTCGCTCGGCAAACGGAATGGCCAGCTCGATGCCTGGCAACGTTGCCTTCAGCTGACGGGTGTCTTCGTTAGTCAGTCCGTACGAATAGATTTTGCGGTCTCGTAGCTGTTCGGTCGGCGGTCGCGTTGTTCGAATGAGAATGTTGTTGGCACCCAATTCCGCAATCTGCGACTGCGCCTTCGCGCTGATTCCCTCGCCGATCGCCAACAACCAGATGACGCTGGCGACGCCGATAAAGATTCCAAGAACGGTCAGCAACGAACGCAGCGGATGCATCATCAGACTCTTGATGCCGACCTTCACGTCGCGTAGTCGGAAGAGTGCGTTCGACGCGTTTCTTCTGTGTGGCTTTGCTTCTGACGGTGAGTCATCGTCCTGGACAAACTTCGCCGGTGGTCGCAGTCGTTCGTCGAGTTCGATGACTCCGTCGCGCAGGCGGATGATGCGGCGTGCTCGCTGAGCAACGTCTTCTTCGTGAGTGACCATCACGATCGTCGTGCCGGAGTCGTTCAGCGAATCGAACAGTTCGAGAATCTCGTCGGTGGTCGCGGTGTCGAGATTTCCCGTTGCTTCGTCGGCCAGAATGAAACTCGGTCGGTTCACGAGGCTGCGTGCGATACCCGCTCGCTGCTGTTGCCCGCCTGAAAGTTCTGGCGGCCGATGTCCCATTCGGTCACCGAGACCGACTCGATTGGCGAGTTCCTGACAGCGAGCTCTGCTTTCGGCCGTCGCGCCGCCTGAGTAGGCCAGCGGCGTCTCGATATTTTCGCGAACGGAAAGTTGCGGGATCAGGTTGTACGACTGAAAGACGAAGCCAATTCGTTCTGAGCGAATCGCGGCGAGGCTGTCGTCGTCGAGCTGGGCGACATCGTCGTCGCCAATGAAGTATTCGCCGGACGTTGGTTGATCGAGGCAGCCGATGACGTTGAGGAATGTACTCTTCCCCGAACCGGATGGACCCATGATCGCGACGTAGTCGCCAGTCGGGACGTCGAGGTGGATGCCCTTCAGGACGTGCAGCGTTTCTCCGGCGAGGAAATAATCTTTGCGGAGATTATGAATGCGAAGCGCGAGCGTCTCGGATCCCGATTCACCGGAATTCGTCGACGGCACTGTCGATTCTCGAGAACCGTCTTCCATTTTCGCGCGAGTGACATCCGGTCGGTCAAGATCGGGTCCGCTACTCATGATCGCTTATCAACTTTGGTCTTGCCCGGCTTCGGAGTCTTCCGGGATTTGGACTTGTCTTTCGAGGCCGGTTTTGCAGTCTCGGAGACCGTTGGGGGAATCAAAACTTCATGCGGCAGCGAACCGAGTTTTTCGTTCGATTCGAGCGATTCTTCTGTCGGCAATGCGAGATGTTCTTCGTAGAGACCCGGAGTCAGGATGACGTTCTCACCGGCTGACAGTCCGTCGAGAATGACGACGGCCTCTTCATTGACGTGACCAATTGTGACTTCGCGGGTTTCGGTGGCACCGTCGACTTTGATGATTGCTGCGAAGTGCCGACCAGCTCGTTCGACGACGGCTTGAATCGGGACGAGCATTGCTTCGGCTTCCCGGGCAACCGCGATCGATACCTGAGCGGACATGCCGGGTCGAAGCCCTTCGGGCGGATCGATGATTTCGACCTCGACGGCGTACTCCTTAATGTGAGCCGTGTAGACAGAGATGCTCGGCAGCGGGTACTCGCTGACGGTGACGACGCGGCCGTTCAGATCAAGTTCCGGCAGCGCGTCGAGCACAATCTTCGCCGGAGTGCCAAGGGCCACGTGGCTGATTCGTGACTCGTGAACCTTCGCGATGACCCGCATCTTCGTCGGGTCGGGCAGTCGGATCACAACCTGTCGCTCGCGGACTGGTCGGCCTTCTTCGATGAGGAGATCGCCGCTGGAGCCTCGACGATCGCGATCGTTGGCGTGGACAACTTGTCCGGCGACCGGAGCTGTCATCACGCAATTCCTGATCTGCTCTTCGATTTCCGTGAGGCGAACTTCGTCGAGCTGCAGGGTCTTCGTCCGTGAATCAAGTCGAGCTTTTGCGGTACCCACGTCAGCCTTCAAACCGGTCAGCACTTTTTCGCGCGTGAATTTTCGCAGGACATTCAGCTTGGTTTCAGCGACTTCGCGTTCTTTCTTCGCCTTCTCACCGGCGAACCGATCGGCTTCCAGTTGAACCTCCGGGATGTAACCCCGCTCGGCCAGTCGCTGGCTGTATTGCAGATACTCTTGTGCTCGACGAACGTTTTCCTGAGCGACGAAGAGCGCACTTTCCAGCTGCTCTTCCTGTTCGAGGAAAGTTCCTGATTCGTATTCTTTCAATGCGAGGCCGGCTGAATCGAAGGCGGCCTGAGACTCGATGACCTGCGCCTGGCTATTGGTAACGACAATCTGCTGCTGGATCAGTTCAGTCTGTAGCGAGGCATCGTCGAGCTTCACGAGGAAGTCACCGGCTTGAACTCGGCTGCCTTCGGGCACGATCTCCAGAATGTTGATCCCGCCCGAACTTCGCGACCGAACTCCGCAGCGGACTTCAACGTTGCTGGAACTTTCAATCTCGCCATGCTCGACGACGTCATGCACGAACGGGCCGATAGTGACTTCAGCCGTCAGAAAATCCGGTGGCGACTCACTGTTGAACCATTCGGTCACTGACGACCAGTTTGCGGCCGGGATACTGACAGCGGCCAGTGCGAGTACGACGACCCAGATAGAAGTACCCCGTCGGCGATGGAGCGTCGGCGCAGAATTCGTCCGGACGAAATGACCCGCTGGTCGATCCGCTCGACTGAAAGTTGATCTCATGTTGCTGAACCCGTTCGTTGCAGGCGGGACCGACGTTGGTCGGTGTGCATCGGCGAGAGTTCCCTTTGAAGGAACATCAGGCGGGAAACTATTTCAGGTGGGAGGCCGCACTGAAGTCGACCAGAACCGCAGGGTGCGGCGGAGTGTGGGAAGGACTCAAGAGCGTAACGTACGAGAGAAGTAGTGTCAGCCTTGATCGAGACCCACCATCAATATCGACCAGCTCCTATGGTCATCTCAAGTTTCCTCAGTAATCCCGGGCTGCATGGTTCTCCGCTTCGAAATCATCTGTCTCGTCCAATGGCGATTGGACATCGGGGTCGATCCGTTCACGGAAGGCTGCGGAACGAACTGAGGAAATTGCCGAATCGCTACAACCGGCCTTCCCAGGTTCGAACTCGGAAATCGAGTACTGACGGATTCGTGGCACTGACTGACGATTGAATGTGATTACGGTTGGGATTCCAGAATCTTAAGCAGTGCCGATTGTGCTGATTGATCGGCGAGTACCTGGTGGTCGGAAGATTACGGATGGTTCGACGCTAATGGTCGGTCCGTAAGTGCTGCATTGGCCGGTTTGGTGCGGTGTGCCGCTTTGGCTGGTCAAGCGAGTCCTGCCTGTCGCTCCGCCTCGCAACCTGAATATGCGGAAGCATTGGTCGTTTACGACGATCCGACATATCTGACGGATCGTGATCATCCGAAGAAAGCGGCAGACGCAGGATTTGTGTTGCAACA
>JBLFXD010000804.1:0-3580 GCA_047611045.1 Planctomycetaceae bacterium
GCCAGCGGAATAGCAGTTCCCGTCCACATTGCCGAACAACTGAAAGTGCAGACCCGGACGTCTGCCGCCTTCCACACGAAGGCACACTCACAACGGAAGCGACGATTCACTTTCTGCTTTTTTGCGACTTCTCTCTCACACTCGCGTTTACAAGGGAAGCTCAAGATGACTCACACATTCAAAGCACTGCTCAACGACGAAGCTGGTTTCATCATCTCTGCTGAACTGGTTCTCGTCATGACGATCGGCGTCCTCGCCATGGTCGTCGGCCTGACTGCCGTCCGAGACTCAGTCACTCACGAACTGAACGACATCTCGCACGCTTTCGGAACCGTCTCGCAAAGCTACAACGTCACCGGCCTGAAGAAAGGCCAAGGCTACCGCGGCTCGCACGGCTACATCCAGGGCTTTGGCTTTAACGACAGCACCGACGAATGCGACTGCCACGTCATCGAACTCGTCGATGTTTGCGGCAAGGACGATCCAAGCTGGGGCGACGATGAGTAAGGTTTCTACCTGATCGAGAGATCGCCATCCGTAATCACTCGACCTGCAAACTAACAAAGCCCGCGTCCAGCACTTGCCGGACGCGGGCTTGTTTCGTGTTTAACTCGAATCAGATTCAGGCTTGCGGCTCGGTCATGCTCATTGGGTCGAGCGCTTCGGCTAGAGTTTCTTCCGGCAGAATTTCCTGCTCGATACACAGCTCACGAATCGTCTTGCCTGACTTGAAAGCTTCCTTCGCCAGAGCCGATGCCTTTTCGTAACCGATGAACGGGTTCAGGCTGGTGACCATCGACAGGCTTTTCTCGACAGCGGCTTCGCAGGCTTCCTCGTTGGCTTCCATGTCGTCCGAGCAGAACTCGACGAACGCGTCAGCCGACCTGGCCAGCAGCATGATACTTTCCAGAGTCGTCTGCCCCATGACCGGCATCATGATGTTCAGCTGAAACTGCCCGCCCGCAGCGCCGCAGATCGTCAGCGTTTGATCGTTGCCCATCACCCGAGCGGTTGCCTGCATCATGCTCTCGCACATTACCGGATTCACCTTGCCCGGCATGATCGAACTTCCCGGCTGACGATCCGGCAGCTTCACCTCGTAGTAGCCGCATCGAGGCCCCGCTCCCAGCCAGCGGATATTGTTCGACACGTTAAATAGTGTCGAGGCAATCGCTTTCAGGCTTCCGTGACAATCGACCAGTCCGTCGCGTTGAGCGTTTCCTTCGAAGTGGTTGACCGCTTCGACGAACGGAATGTCGAGTTCTTCTGCCAGCGCCGCCGAGACTCGCGCACCGAATTCCGGGTGAGTGTTAATGCCCGACCCAACGGCCGTGCCGCCCACCGGTAATTCGAGCACTGCTTCGAGAGCGTTCTGAGCCCGGCCAACCGATAGCTCCAACTGCCGGGCGAACGCGCCGAACTCCTGCCCTAATCGCAGCGGCGTTGCATCCGCCAGATGAGTCCGGCCGATCTTGATGATCTGATCCCAGTCCGCAGCCTTACGAGCCAGCGACTCCTGAAACTTCTTCAGCGCCGGAATCAAATCCTGCTTAATGGCACTCGCCACGGCGACGTGAATCGCGGTCGGAAACGTGTCGTTCGTGCTTTGCCCCATGTTGACATGATCGTTCGGGTGAATCGGCTTCAACTTGTCGAATCGGTCGCCGTCCATCATCTCGATCGATCGATTCGAGATGACCTCGTTGACGTTCATGTTGCTGGAAGTTCCCGACCCGGTCTGGAAGACGTCGATCGGAAACTCGTCGTCAAACTTTCCGTCAGCAACTTCGCGAGCGGCGGCCATCATGACTTCGACCTGCGCGTCGGTCAGCGGATTCTTGCCGGAACCCGTCAGCTTCCCGAGGTCGCGATTGGCGATTCCACAAGCCAGTTTCACATAGCCCATGCTGTGAATCAGGTGAGCCGGCAGCGTCCAGCCAGAGATCGGAAAGTTGTCGACCGCTCGCTGAGTCTGAGCGCCGTAATAAGCCTGCGCCGGCACCTGCACGTCGCCCATCGAATCTTTTTCAACGCGAAATTCCGACATCGTGTCACTCCTTCAGTGGCTGTTGTTCCGTTGCTGGCAGGTCTTCAGTTTCAAACGAGGAGGGCGGAGTCTAGCACACTCGCCCTCGGCGCAAATGATACGAACGGGCAACTTGTCAACAGGAACAACAGTAGACTGAAACAAGTGCAATGCCGTTCCGGAAAATCCAACGGCTCGGACTCGCCATTGCCGGAACGGCGCGAAGCTTGTTCCAGCCTACGAAATACTCACAACTTCTGAGACTACGAAAAAATCCGGGCAGGATTGAATCGTGCCCGGATCACTCAAAAGAAGTCGCTCAAAAGTTGTTCGCGTCTCGCAATTTTATTGATTGCAGGTCGCACATTCATCGACCGGAACCTGCACGGTCTTCTGAATCGTCTTCTGCACGTAGCGTGTGACGGGCACTTCGATCTGACGAGAGACCGTGTGCGGAACGGCGACGGTTTCGTAAGTCGTGACCTGACGAGGCACGGTCTTCATCTGAGTGACCTGCCGGGTTCGGACCTGCTGGCGAGGAACCTGCACGGCGACCGGCACGTTCACCGTCTGCGAAACCGGCTTGTAGTCAACGACCTGCCGAGTCTGATACCGAGTCTGCTGCCGAGTCACCGGCACCTGATATGTGTACTGCTGGTTGAAGATTCGCTGCTGATTAACGACCTGCTGGACGACTCGCTGAGTCGGTGCGGACGCCTGCTGGACCGACGCCATGCCGGGCGACGACTGAGTGCAATTGCACTGCGAAGTGATAACTCGATTGACGGTGACAGGCACGTTCTGCGCGACCTGTCGAATTCCGACTCGGTTCTCGAATCCCTGCACATTCACGGTCACCGGCGTCACGACGTTTCTCGTCACAGCCTGGTAACCGGTTTGAGTCCTCTGCTGCATCCGAGTTTCCTGAGTCATCACCGTCACGGTCTCATTGACGTTGACGGTCTGCGGAACCTGGTCGTAAACCGTGACCGTCTTCGGTCGTTGCTCGTAGCGAACCTGCTGTTCCTGGACGGTCCGTTTTTCCATGACCGTTTGAGGGACAGACACCGTCTCGTTGATCACCTGCTGCCGAAACCTTGGAGCTGGCGGAGCACAGGTTGGAGCGACGGCACACGCTGCTGCCGGAGCACACGATGTATATGGTGTGCGAATCTGCGACCCGGCGTAGTATGTTGCGGTCGGTCCGCCAGCCGCTGAAAAGTACGACAGAACCGGGGCACAATTTGGATTGGCCTGCCAGTAAGCTTGAGCATGAACAGCTTGGCTGGATGCTGCGAGCAGGCAGGCGACTGATGCAAATGACAGTACAGCTTTCATAGTCTCTCTCCTCAGTGAATCGAATTTCGGCCACGACCCTTCAAACTGGCGACGGGCCGGATATAACGATTATGCAGATTACGCAAGCGACCCAAATTAACAACTGTCAAGGGCGATGAAAAGAGTCTCTTCACCAAAATTCAGACAGAACCTTCGATCGCGCAAACGACTATGAATACTCGATTTGAAACGATCGTGGTCGGCACCGGAGGCCTC
>JBLFXD010000805.1:0-3579 GCA_047611045.1 Planctomycetaceae bacterium
GTAAGTTCCATAACTGGCGGCTTCCGTGCCTGGGAAATTGAAAGTTCGAACGTTCAATCTCCACTGTCACCAGCCGCCTTTTTCGCGCCAACATCAACTCTCAAAATGTGCGAAACTAGAACTTAGGCGTCCGGTCAGGATGAGCCGCCACTCTTCAGGAGACTCGCTCAAGCAATCTCGAACGTCACGCGATGTTGCCCCGCTTTCAGGCTCTTGCGACAATTAATGGACGAATCGGTAAACGTCGTAACCGCATCTGCCAAAGAGGCTGAACATGCCGCACCAGCATTCCGGATCACCCGTTTCTCGCCGCACGATGCTTCAGGCGGGATCGATCGGGATGCTCGGCCCGTCGCTGGCTCAACGGACGATGGCCAATGAGGGGACCGGTAAGGCGAAGTCAGTTCTGTTCGTGTTTCTGACCGGAGGCCTGTCGCATCAGGACAGTTTCGATATGAAACCGAACGCTCCCGACGATGTGCGGGGCGAGTTCTCTCCGGTTTCCACGGCTACGACTGGGCTGCAGATTTGCGAGCACCTGCCGCTGCTGGCTCAGCGAACGAACGACTACGCACTCGTCCGATCGCTCGCCACCGAAAGCAGCGGCCACGAAATTGCCTGTCACATGCTGCTGACGGGACGGCTTGATCTGCCGCCAGGATTCAGCACTCGCGATTCTCCCAGCCCCAACGAGTGGCCATCGATTCCGTCGCAGGTCACGTACGCCCTTCGCAACAACACGGGATTGCCTCCGTCCGTCGTGCTTCCTGAACCGAGCGTCAACGAAGCTGCTCGCTTCCGCCCCGGTCAGTACGCAGGCCGCATGGGAGCCAAGTGGGAATCCTGGCATGTCGACATCGCGGCAAAGTGTTCTCTCGGGAATGGCGCGTGTCCGAACTGTTTTCGTTTTGACGACGACGAATTCGATCACGTTTCACCCACCGTTTTCGCCACGCCCATGCTGACGCTGCCCGAAGGCGGACGAGTTCGTCTTAATGATCGAGTCGGTCTGCTATCGACGATTGAAAAACAGCAGCGAAGTCTGGAACGCGATGTCGAAGTCAGGAAACTTGACCTCAGCCGCCAGCAAGCCGTGTCGGTACTTGCAGATCCGGAAACGCGGCATGCCTTCGACGTAGAGAATGCGGATCCCAAATTGATCAACCGGTACGGTCACAACAAGTTTGGTCTGTCACTGCTGATGGGCAAGCGGTTGATCGAATCGGGCGTGAACCTGGTTCAAGTGAATCTCGGAAAGAACTCCACTTGGGACACTCACCGCCGCAACTTCGTCAACCTGAAGAGGAACCTGTTTCCGTATTTCGATCAGGGGATCTCGGCGCTGCTGGACGATCTAAAGGAAAGCGGCCTGCTGGAAGAAACTCTGGTCGTCGTGACTGGCGAATTCGGCCGAACTCCCAAGATCAATAAGGACGCCGGCCGCGATCATTGGGGACCTGTCATGACGTCGATGTTCGCTGGCGGCGGTGTCAGAGGCGGAAACGTCATCGGAGCCACGGACGCCATCGCGGCCTACCCCGTCGAAAACAAGTTCACCGTCGAAAACATCGCCGGCACGATGTTCTCCTCACTCGGCATCCCTCGTCACACCGAGTGGCACGACATCGACGGCCGCCCGTACGGGATGTACCGCGCCGAGCCGATCCACGATCTCTTCTAGATCGAGTTCCGAATCGGGCTTCAGATGCGAAGGCACGGACTGATCCGGTAGCCTTCCCGTTACAGACTTCTGAAAGCGAACCACGAATGAACGCGAAGAGACACGAATAAGATGGGATCATTCTCCTGATTCGTGTTCATTCGTGGTTCTGAAACCGGTCTGACCCTTTTTCTGCCGTCGCCAACCAATTCAAACAGGGAAACATTCTACCGTGAAGATTATCAAGAGCGGTTTCGTCGCTGCCGTGTTTCTCGCATCCGTCAGCAGCGTTGCCGATGCTCAAGTTGTCCCGTTGAAGTTCAACAATTCGAATCCTCAGCACTACAAGCTGACGGCGCGAGCCAGCAAACTGGACCCACGAGTGAAGGCTCATCCAGACATCGGTTTTCTGATCGACACGAAAGACGGCAAACCGGCTGACGTTCAGCAGGCGGCTGTCGATACGCGGGTTGCTCCCAAGGGCAAACTCGTCATCTGGTTGATGGGGCACAACGAGCCGCTGTTTGATCGTCTGAATTCGTACGGTCTGCACGCCATCCGAGTTCACTATGCAAACAGGTGGTTCGGCATCAAATGCCGGGAGAACCCGGTCGGCGAACACTGCCGAGGGAACATCCGCCTGGAAGCGGCGACGGGACAGGACTTCAGCGACGACGTCGACATCCCCAAACCTGACGGGATGATGGAGCGGGCGTATCAGTTTGTGAAATGGCTGGCCAAAGAGAACCCTCAGGCCGGGTGGGGATACTTCCTGACGAAAGACGGCAAAGGTCTTCGCTGGGATGACGTCATCATTTCAGGCAGCTCCCACGGTTCAACGACGGCGGCTCGTTTCGCCAAGTTTCAGAAGGTCGACCGGGTTGTGGCTCTGTGCGGACCGCGAGATCAGCTTCAGTCATGGCAGTCACTGCCTTCCGTGACCCCCGAGAATCGCTACTTCGGTTTTTCCCACGTCCTGGACGGTGGCTGGGTAGCTGACCATTACTGCCGAAGCTGGGAACTACTGGGCATGCACAAGTTCGGCCCGATCGTCAACGTCGACCAGGTGAAGCCACCCTACGGCAACACTCGGCGACTCATCACCGACTTCGACGTCGGCGGCGATGACAAACGAGCACACAGTTCAGTGCAACCTGGCAGCCGTGCAAGGAAAGACAAAGCCGGCAACTACATGCACGAAGACGTCTGGCGCTACCTCTACACGCACCCCGTCGATGTCGTCGGAGAGGCAACTCCGCTGGACGATTCCTGCGAGAAGAATCAACGATAGCGGGCAGAGTTGTGACTTGCCGGGTTCTTCATCCTTCCTCTGGAAGGGTCGAGCTTCAGCGAAGGGATGGCGCCGACGAGCCACCCAACAGCCGGTCACAAAACAGATTTTTGCCGCAAGAAACGCAAAGGATCACAAAAACTGACGTTCTGATTTTGCGATTTTTGTGCGTCTTTGTGGCCATCCGGTCAGAATACTGATCCCAGAATTGAGATAGAAACTGGTCGGGCCACCCGATGAAATCCGAACGAAAACACAACTCATGAAACGATGATGTCCGATGTTTAGTTGAAGATTGAGTGACGGTTATGGTTTGAGTGATTGATCTCAACGGGACTGTTTCTGCTTGTCAAGGACGAGTCTTTCGACGGCTTCGATGAGCTGTGGAAGGTCCTTGTATCCTCGGACTTTTCGGAATCCATCTTGGGCTCTCAGGATTCCGGCAACGCACCAGCGATGCCTCATGTCGCCTCCTCGCCAGCGTTTGACTCGTCCGGCGATCTGACGGACTCGACTGAACAGTGACTCGATCGCATTCGTGCTGCGGAAGAAGCGTCTGAGGTCTCCGGTGAGTCCCAGTCGAATGACGGTCAGTGTTTCCCCAAGGCCCTCTTCGAGACTGCTGGCA
>JBLFXD010000806.1:0-3577 GCA_047611045.1 Planctomycetaceae bacterium
AAGAAGAAACCCGGGCAGTAAAGCCGATGAGTCGGGAACGCTAATAAACACTAATCTTCGCTAATTCTAAATACTGATTAGTGACTATTAGCGTTTATCAGTGTTCCCAAATTCTTCACCGTCATCCCTGCTCGTCGTCATCCCCGCGCAGGCGGGGACCCAGCATGTTTTCAAAGCCAAGCCGCGAGCGTCTGGTTTCCTGCCTTCGCGGGAATGACGAACATTGTTCACCGGGGTGGCACAGGTTGCTTGGCAACCTGTGCGGCGCAGCCGCAAGAGGTTCTTCCCAGTCGAACTCGGACTTACCTCTTGTCGCTTCGCGACACTGGTTGCAAGCAACCAGTGCCACCCAAAACCAAATTGTTCGGCGCGTCAAACGCGGGCGATCCAGATTTGGGCTTTTGCATTCCCGATGGAAACTGGTTTGACATCGGCTCCGGCGGTGCCAGCCTCGACGGAGTCGGCGAGCGTTTCGTTCTGGATGTAGTCGGACCATTCCGTGACGGCTGTCGCGATGTCTGACGAGTCCGATTGAAACTGCACGGTGATCCGATCCTGAATCTGCAGGTCGGCGTCCTTGCGGAGTTGCTGAATCTGGCGGACGAAGTCGCGAGCCATGCCTTCGCGTTCGAGCTCCGGTGTCGTGACCGTTGAGATGGCGATCTGGATTCCGTCTTCGTCGGCGCAGCTCCAGTCGGAAGCCTGTTCTGTACTGACCATGACGTCGTCCGGGCCGAGTTCAATCTGCTCGCCGCCGAGTTCCACGGTCACAGACCCGCCCGATCGCAGCGGAGCCAGAATCGCCGGATCGAGTTTCGGCAGTTCTGTGCGAATGACTCCGAGCAGTTTGCCGTGCCGCGGGCCGAGCGTTTTCAAGTTCGGTTTGAACGAGTAACTGACCAGGTCGTCCAGGTTGTCGGCACTGGTCACCTGCTTGATGTTAAGTTCTTCTTTGATGACGTCGCCCAGGTGCTCGACCGCCGCCCTTTGCTCGGCGGTCGAACAGGCGAACTTTAACTCGGCGAGCGGCAGTCGGACTCGCAGCGTCTTCTCTTCACGAAGTTTATGACCAAGCTTCACCACAAGCTGAGCCGTCGCCGTCCGCAGGTTGAGCGTCGGATCAAGCAGGGAATCGTCCGGCAGCGGGTACTCGCAAAGGTGGACTGACTCTGATGCAGAGAAGACAAGATTCGACGCCACCGCTCGCATTTCCTGCTCACACTCAGCGATGCGGGCGTCATTCTCTGCATGACGTGCTGCCAGTCGATTCAATACCGCGTTCTGCTCATCCTTGCCCTCCGGCCCCTGATCGACTTTTGCTTGAAGTTTACTCAGCTCTTCCAAAAGTCGTTCACTTTCTGAATGGGCGTCCGAAAAACGCGAATCACACGCGTCGAGCTTTCGAGTGAATTCAGCCCATTGATCTTCATCGGTCGCGACCAGATTCTGATACATACGCTCGGTAAGAAATGGGGCCATCGGAGCGAGGGCTTTGCAAAGCGTGACGAGCACTTCGTACAGCGTCTGGTAGGCGGCGGTTTTGTCGGTGTCGGACGCGTCTTTGGATCGCCAGAAGCGGCGGCGGTTGCGGCGGATGTACCAGTTGGTGAGGTCGTCGAGGAAGTCTTCAGCCGCTTTGCAGAAGCCGGCGACGTTGTACTTCGGCATTTCTTCCTGAGCGACCTGCAGGACTGATTGCAGGTTGGAGAGGATCCAGCGATCGATCTCAGGACGGTCGGCGACGGGGATTGTTTCGGCGGTTGGATCGAATTCGTCCAGCCGCGCGTAGTTCACGAAGAAGGCGTACGAATTCCACAGCGGGATCATCACGCTGCGGCGAGTTTCGTCGGCCGGCTGGCTGGTCACCTTGCAGCAGGGTAGCCCTTCTTTGGTCTCGTCGATCGGGCCCTCGGGCGTTTCCAGCGTCACGTGCTCATCAGGGTGGCGCGTTCCGAAACGCAGATCGGACGCCGGATTCTGCGCGAGGTACATCCAGCGGATCGTATCCACGCCGAGCTGTTCCGCCGCTTCTTCGAACCAGATCGCCGTGCCATCCGATTTGTGCATCGGCTGGCCTTTTTCGTCCATGACCAGACGATGGCCGAGCAGCGTTTTGAACGGGCGTTTTTCGATCGGATCGTCGGTCTCGTCGTAACGCATCATCGTCGACAATGAGAGCATCGAGTAGAACCAGTTGCGGAACTGGCCGGGGAAACATTCGGTCACAAGATCCGCCGGGTACCACTTCTGCCAGTCGTCGTGATCGTGGTTGTAGTGCATGGTCGAAAACGGAACGATGCCCGCGTCGAGCCACGGGTTGCCGACATCCTCGATGCGAGTCATCAGGTTGCCGGTCTTCGGATTTTTGATCTTCACGCCGTCGATCCACGGTCGGTGAGGCGTGTTGCCTTCGAAGCCGTCCCAGCCTTCAACCGCTCGCTCTTTGAGTTCGGCCAGTGAGCCCATCACTTCGAAGTCGCCCGTTTCTTCGTCCACCCAGATCGGCAGGGCGAGACCCCAGAAGCGTTTCTTCGAGATCATCCAGTCGCTCATGTTGCTGAGCCATTCGCACTCGCGGTTCTGCCCGTCGATGCTTTCCGGCAGCCATTCGATCTGCCGCGTGACGTCTTTGATTTCCTCCCGCCAGTCCATATTGATGAACCACTCGTCGACCAGGCGGAAGACAAGTTCGTCGCCGGTCCGCCAGCAGTGCGGATAGATGTGCGGGTACGTTTCGACGTTGACCAGCAGACCCTTTTCTTTGAGCTTCTCGAAAACCAGCGCCGCAGTTTCGGCAGTGATCGCTTCCCGCCCCGTGAAGTCGCCAAACCCTTCTCCGTAAGTTCCGTCTTCTTTCAGCGGAGCGATCGCGACGAGGCCGTGTTCGGCTCCCATTTTATGGTCGACGTCACCGCAGCCCGGAGCGATGTGGACGATGCCCGTTCCCTCGCCGGCCACAACGTGAGCCGCACCGCGGGAATCCCGACCACCGTCGATGACTCGGTGGCACGTCTTGCCGCAGCGGTCTTCCAGCTTCTCATCAACCGGGTAACCACCAGCCTGCTGCTGAACAGGCAGGTCGTCGAATGGGCCGTCGTATTCCCAACCGACCATCTCGGCACCTTTGATCGTGCCGATTTCTTCGAAGCCGCCGTTCTCTTTGAAGATCTGAGCAAGAGTCTTCAGCTTCGGCACATCCTTTGGCCACTGCCACTCGGGGCGACCGAAACCCTCTTTGAACTCTTTGTTCAAACGCTTGAAGTTCAGGTTTTCTTTCGCGAAGTAGTAAATCGCGCCGTCACGTTCGGCCTTCACTTTGACGTACTCAAGGTCGGTATTAACGGCCGCGGCGACGTTGCTGGTCAGCGTCCAGGGAGTCGTGGTCCAGACCAGCAGAAACTCGTTTTCGACAGACTGTGTGCCACTGGCTCCGCCAGTGCCGTCGTCGCCATTCTGAAGGGCACTGGCGGAGCCAGTGGCACACTTATTTCGGATCGGAAAACGGACGAAGATCGACTTATGAGTCGTCAGCTTGCGGCCTTCGGCGATCTCCATTTGCGAGTACGCACTGCCGCCT
>JBLFXD010000807.1:0-3565 GCA_047611045.1 Planctomycetaceae bacterium
TGAGCGTGCGGCGGTCGGCTTCGGGAGCCGGAGTCAGATTCGACGACTGAAGTTTCCTGCTGATGAACCGGTCGACTTCGTTGCGCGACCAGCCGGCAGTGTCTGGTTCGGGAACGTCCGGATTCGTGACCGGCTGAAACGCCCACCAGCTTCTGTCTTCGTCGGTGATATTCGGAGTTGCCGGAGCGTCGTCTCTCAGCACCGCGTCGTGTTCCGGCCAGAACGCTCCGTCAGCGATCCACTTTGTTAGCAGAGCGATCTCTCCGGCCGGGAGTTTTCCGGTTGGCGGCATCTCGAACGATTCCCAGTTGATGGCTTCGACCAGCAGACTTTCGTCAGGCTTGCCGGCCACCAGAGCCGATCCGGACTCGCCACCTTTCAGCAGCGTGCTGAGAGCATCAACACGCAGTCCGCCGCTTTGTTTTTTCTTGCCGTGGCATTTGAAGCACCGAGCCGACAGCAGTGGCCGAATCTTCGCTTCGAAAAACTTTGTTTTGGCCGAACTGTCAGGCTGACTCGGCGGAGCCTTTTCGGCGACCGCTGAACTTTGCAGGAGCGACAGAGTTATCGAAAAAACGATCGCGGCAGTCAGCAGCGACGAGGGCAATCGAAACGAACTTTGGGAAGGAGCGAGCATTGTTGATCTCGTGGTCCTGTGGAACCGACCGTGTTTGCTTCGTGGAGTGAACTCCGCAAAGACAAGATCGTCTAGCCGGGTGACAGTGTTTGGCAGGACCGAGAGTATAAACTCGTTGCTCCTATCGGTGCAGCATGGTTTGTGGACTGAGTCGGAATGGCCGGTGGGCTCAGCGACTTCGGATAGGTCAGGCTCTGCCTGACGAAGTCTGGAGCCGGCAATGAGTCTTGGAGCCGGCAATACGGATGATCAATTGATCGTTTCCGGACTCCGTCAGGCGGAGCCTGACCTACGGAATCTGCAATTCTCGCGAACGCTTTGAGCTATTCGAGACGTGTCAGGCCGTTGCGGATGGCGTATTTTGTCAACTCAGCGACGGTGAACAGGTCCAGCTTCTTCATGAGCGAGCGGCGGTGAGTCTCAACCGTCTTCACGCTGATGTGCAGTTGCGTGGCGATGTCGCGAGTCGGAAGTCCCTCGGTCACCAGCTGGAGAACTTCGCGTTCCCGGGGCGTCAGGCGTCCGTCGTCTTCGCCAGGGGCTCCGTTCGATTTCAGAAAACCGTCGACCACAACGCAGGCGACGCCAGGGCTCAGGTACTTCTGCCCGCTGGAAACGGCTCGGACCGCTTGGGCCAGTTCGTCGAAAGCCGAGTCCTTTAAGAGGTAGCCAGCGGCTCCGGCCTTCAGCACTCCCTGCACAAACAGCCGGTCGGCGTGCATGGACAACGCAATCACGCGAGTGTTGCCGGACAAGTCTTCGATCTGACGCGTGGCCTCGATGCCGTTTAGCTGTGGCATGCTGATGTCCATTAAGACGACATCGGGCGACAAATTTTTCAACCAGTTTCACAATCGCTCGACCGTCGCCAGCTTCTCCGACGACCTCGATGTCTGTTTCGCCTGCCAGGAGTGCACGCAGACCCTCCCGCATGAGTTTGTGATCGTCAGCGATCAACAGGCGAATGGGCATCTGACGGGGCCTACTTTTGTGGGAGCATGGCGAGGTTGGGTGCAAATGTTTTGAAATTAAGGTGCGAGAACGAGGACCGGTTCGTAATTTCAGCAAGCAATGGGCTGAACAGGCATTAGATCGCTGCACTTCAGGTGCCTAAAGCACTTCAAATATGTATCCGAATCGACCGGTGCGGCTGGAATACGACAAGAATCAGTTGGATACTCCAGTGGCTGGGGAATTCCCCTCGTTGTTTGTTCGGATTAGTTAATGTGGGGTAGAACCGGCTGGTGGATTGGCCGCGCGGACGTTCTTCAAACGACAAGCTTGGCGGCAAGATGACAGGTTCGAGTTTCTGTCAGACAGTTGGGGAGCTCGCCTTCGTCGCGGTGCCATCGGCAGGACGGCCTCCCGAGGTGGTTGGAATCTCGTGGCCTCACTAAATTGATCAGTGTGCTGTGACATTCTGCTGAAGAGGCAGGGGGTCGCGAAGCGCGGATTTCTCTGATTCGATGTAAAGGATGCTGCGTCGATGCCAGCTTGTGATGTCATTGTTCTGGGGGGCGGAATCGTTGGACTGTCGACCGCGTGGCGGCTGCGGCAACGGTATCCGGATCTGAAGATTCGCTTGATCGAAAAAGAGTCTCGGCTGGCATTTCATCAGACGGGGCGGAATTCGGGCGTTCTGCATTCGGGGATTTACTACAAGCCCGGATCGCTGCGGGCCGTCAATTGTCGAGAGGGTAAGAAGGCGATGGAAGCCTTCTGCGAAGAACACGGCGTTACCTACGAATTGTGCGGAAAGGTGATTGTCGCCGTTGATGAGGCAGAGCTGCCGAACCTCGATAGAATCTACGAACGTGGTCAGGCGAACGGTGTCCAGTGCCGCCCGATCGACGCAGACGAGTTGCGAGAACTGGAGCCTCACACTGCCGGAATCAAAGCGCTGCACGTGCCCGAGGCAGGCATCGTTGACTACGTCGGCGTCTGCAAAAAACTGGGAGAACTGCTGCGGGCATCCGGCACGGAGATTTATCTGGAAACCCGCGTCACGGGCATGAAGCATGGGGGCGAGTGCTCTGTGGTTGAGACGACGGCCGGAGACTTCGAAACGAGGTTCGTCGTCAACTGCACCGGGCTGCACAGCGACCGCGTCACGAAGATGAGCGGTCAAAAACCAGAAGCCAAAACGGTGCCATTCCGAGGTGAGTACTTCGATCTGAAACCCGAGGCTCAGCATCTTTGCCGAACGCTAATTTACCCTGTGCCTGATCCGCGGTTTCCGTTTCTGGGAGTTCACTTCACGAGGATGGCCCTCGGGGGCGTCGAGTGTGGACCGAATGCTGTCCTGGCGTTCGCTCGGGAAGGCTACACGAAGATGGACATCAACCTGCGAGACCTGATCGAGTCGCTGACGTATCCCGGCTTTATCAGAATGGCGGCAAAGAACTGGAAGACGGGCTGCGGAGAAATGTGGCGGTCGTTCAGCAAAGCGGCCTTTGTGAAGGCTCTGCAGCGGCTGATTCCCGAAGTTCGCAGCGAACATCTGGATTACGCTCCGGCCGGAGTGCGGGCTCAGGCGCTGGGCCGCGACGGCAAACTTCTCGACGATTTTCTGATTCAGGAGTCCGATCGAGTCGTCAATGTTTGCAATGCTCCGTCTCCGGCGGCAACGGCTGCGTTGAATATCGGGAATTTAATCGTTGATCGTTTAGCGGTCAGGTTTGACTGACGCGTCAGGTCGTACCTCGTCGTTTGATGCGGTCGGACCGGCGATGTCCGGAGAACCTGCCAATTCGGAGCGGACCTTGAGCATTCCTCGTGCTGTGCGCTCGGGGTCGTTGGAAACTGGTCGGAATGTCGAAAAAATCCTTCTCCACGTTCCGTCACGGCGGGTAGACTTCGGAGGCCTTCTTTGCGGTTCTTAACACTGGCATCCGGATTTCCGGTCCGGCGGTTCGCAGAGGGCGACAG
>JBLFXD010000808.1:0-3558 GCA_047611045.1 Planctomycetaceae bacterium
CTTCTGACTTCCGCCTTTGAAAGGTTGTGATCAACAGGTTGAACCGTTACCAAGCTCCCCTCAAAGGTAAACGGATTCTCAACAGACAAAGCGGAGAGAGCGATGACGGACGTGGTCGAGGGAGACCTTTATGACTATCCGGTTTATTACGACCTGATCTTCGGGTCCGACTGGCGGGCAGAGTTCGACTTTCTGACAGCGTGCTTCGACCGCTTTGCGGGCCGACCGGTTCGCCGAATCTTTGAACCTGCCTGCGGCACCGGCCGACTGCTCTATCGAATGGCCCAAGCGGGATACGAAGTCTCAGGCAACGATCTCAATGCCAACGCGATCGACTTTTGCAACAAGCGTTTCAAGAAGAAGGGCTTTCCGGAGACGGCCGTGGTCGAAGACATGTCCAACTTCAAGCTGAAGCGGAAGGTCGATGCAGCGTTTAACACGATCAACACATTTCGGCATCTCGCTACGGAAAAGCAGGCGCTGGGTCACCTGCAATGCATGGCCGATTCGCTGGTGAAAGGCGGACTTTACATTCTCGGCCTTCATCTGATTCCGACAGACGGCGAGCGTCTGGAAGACGAAGCCTGGCACGCCAGGCGTGGAAACCTGGCCGTCAACACTTACATGTGGAGCAAGGGGATCGACACGAAAAAGCGGATGGAATATCTCGGTCTGAAAATCAACGTCTACACGCCGACGAAGCAGATGGTGATTGAGGATGAGATGCTTTATCGGACCTACTCAGCCCGCCAAATGTCGTCATTGCTGAAAAAAGTCCCCGCCTTCGAGTGCGTTGGTGTTTATGATTTTGCCTACGACGTGGATCAGCCTGTAAAGATTACCCCGGAGACGGAAGACGTCGTTTACATCCTGAAGAAGAAGTAGGACGGGAATTGTGTCGGGTGGGCACTGCCCACCACCGTTTCTTCGCATTGAGAATGGTGGGCGGTGCCCACCCGACAGCAACTCGTATCGGCAGAACCATGAGCGACAGTCCAGAATCGACCACTCCCGAGACCAACGACGACCCTGACGTTGACCAGTCAAACGACGCGTCCGTCAGTTTTGCTGAGGCGGCCGAGGAAGAGCAGCCGGGCCTGGTGCGTGAATTCGCCGAGTTCCTTATCGAGAGCAAAGCCTGGTGGCTGACGCCGATCATCATCGTGCTGCTGCTGGTCGGGCTGCTCGTCGTACTGAGCGGCTCAGTCGTGGCGCCGTTCATCTATCCGATCTTCTGAGTCTCCGCGGGCGCGGAGATGGGACGCCGAGTGATCTCGCTGCGGGCGGCTGAGATTGCAGCTTACTTTCCGGCAAGCGCGGCGACACTTTTTCGAACGCTCTTTGCCTGAGCGGCGCTGAGGTAATCCCAGCAAGCCATTCCGTTGCCGACAAGTTCGTACTCGTTGTATTCCCAGACAACTTTGCGATTCGTGTCGAGTTCGAAAATCTGCGGACTGTCCGGCCCGGCGTGGCAATTGCCGATCAGCAGGTGGCCGTTGGGAAGTTCCTTCAGACAGGCGGTCCACTTGAGTTCGATCTTCGTGTCCGGCACCTGACTCTTGACTTCCCAGACAACTTTCTTCTTCGGTGAAACTTCAACGACGGAGTTTCCCGATCCCGAGCCGATGAGCGTGTTGCCATTCTTCAGACGGATCGCGCCGTAAACTCGAGTGTCGATTTCGTACTCCCAGACGATTTCACCTTTGACGTTGTATTCGGTGACCGTTCCAGGGCGTTCGGCGCAAACCAGATAGTTGCCGTTCTCAAGCACTTCGGCCTGTCGAGTTCTGCCGCGGCCGTCTTTACCAAGCGGCGTTGCACTGACGATCTTGCCACCCTTGTCGACAACAATAATGCGACCGCTGCCGGATTCGGCGATCATGGTGTTTCCGTCGGTCAGCCGAGTGAATGCGTGAACGTCCGAGCTTTTGTAACTCCAGACAACCGTGCCATCGAGTTTCATTTCCTTGACGGTGTCCCAGTCGTCGTGAAAGAGGATGTTTCCGTTTTTCAGCATCTGAATTTCATGATGCCCCGTGTGCCCGCGCTCTGGTCCCCCGGTTTTGAACTGCCAGATCACGCTGCCGTCTCGTTCGCAAAGAGCGATGACATTATTTCCGTAGGAAGCACTCACCAGAAACAAGTCCTGTGCCTGTGCTGCGGAAACGGCAAGCATCGAAATCAGCAGCACAGCGGCGGGGCAGATGAATCTCATAGTGGTATCCTGGATGACGATCGGGTTTTGTTTAGCGAGTGTGCAGCGAACGTTTTAGAGGCTTTCCCGCTCGCTGTCATGCCTGCACGCCCGCGAAAGCTGACACTGATCAGCCAGCCCCGGACAGTGAACATTGCTCGAATCGAAAGCGGAGGGACATAGCAGACAGCTCACAGTCTGTCGGTCAGTAGTTTACGAGTCACCCCTTCACGAAGGTTGTAGTCATCGCCCCTGACGCCCGGATTTTCAACTGGGCCTTCGGCTTTGACCAAACTGAATTGTGGACGAAGCGCGGAAATTTTCGAAACGCGTCAAATCCAGGGTGTGCCGATGATTCGCCCCCGCTCAGTGTGGCGTTCCGAGATCCTCAATGTGACAATCATCGCGCCGCTATTCTGAGGAATCCAATGAAACGAACCCGCTACTGCATTCTGATTCTCATCGTGTCTCTGCACGCGACGGCGATCGTCGCTGAAACCAAAGCTCCGTCGTCCTCAACATGCATCGGGGCATCTGGCTTTTACAACGCCTGGATCAAAGTCGGAGAGCGCACGTGCCTGAAGTGTCACAATGCGGAAGGCGACGCTGCTGACAGCGATTTTCTGCTTCGCGACGTGTCAACGACTCCGGCTGCACAGCGGGCCAGCGTTTTGGTTCAGAACTGCGAGGCGTTCACGCGAATGGCTTCGAAGAAAACTGCGGACGGCAAATCTCGGCTGCTTACTAAAGCAACGGGCGGTCTCGACCACGGCGGTGGAGAGGTACTGAAACTCGACTCGACGGCGTTCCGAGTGCTGAACGATTTCGTCGAGAGTCTGAGCCGCAAGCCCGGCACGACACCGACCAATAGAAACCTCGCGGCCGATGACGACCTTTCGTCGTTCTTCGACGGCGTGGAGATGATCTCTGATCAGCGACTTCTTCGTCGGATCACGCTGTCACTCGCCGCGCGGTTGCCAAGCGAAGACGAACAGCGGCTCATCAAAGCGGGTGGGCTCAAGGCACTGCAGCCGATCCTTGCTGAGCTGATGCGCGACGACGCCTTTTACGAACGGCTTCTCGAAGGATTCAACGACATCTTTCTGACGCTTGGCTACAACGGGAACGGAGAAGAGGTTCTTTCGTACGACCATTTTCAGCACACGCGACTCTGGTATCAGAAGCACAGTCTGGACCACATCCCGGAGAAGGAGCGTCAGCGAGCTCGCTACAAACTGGCCGACCAATATCGAGACGCCGTCCGTCGTGAACCGCTCGAACTGCTGCGTCACATCGTCAGCAACGATCGGCCGTTCACGGAAATTCTTACCGCCGACTACACGATGGTGTCTCCTTACACATCC
>JBLFXD010000809.1:0-3549 GCA_047611045.1 Planctomycetaceae bacterium
GGATGAGCGACGATGGCGTTGGCGGTTTCCGCGATCAGGAACTCGTCGTTTGTCGCCAGCAGGCCGATCACTTCGGGATGAGCTGTCGCGAACTTTGACGCGGCCAGGCTGTGCACCGCGACGATCCGCCGGATTTTCGATGCGGATTTTTCCGTTGCATCCGCAATGTCGTCTTGCGTGACGGCAATCGTGACGAGTTTCTGTGAGGCCGCTGCGTCCCCGGAAGTTCGCAGCGCAAAACTCGCGGCTGTTGCCACGTTGAGGTCTGCGTCGTTGGTGAGCGACAGAATCAGCGGCAGGTTTGTCTTGACGAGCCGTTCGGCTGCGTGTCTCAGCACGGCCGCTTTGGTAGCGTTGTCGCCTTGCCGAACTGATCGTAGCAACTCGTCGCGCGGCAGCAGTTCGCACAGCGGAGCGACTGCTGAGTCGATCGCGGCAATCAATTCGTTGTGTGAATTCCTGGAAGCTGCGGTTCTTCCACCGTTGCTCAGATTAAGTCTTCGGATGGTCGAGTGCCGAGAGGTGTGAGTAGCGAAAGGACTCTCGACTCGATAATTCACGAGGTGAAAATCGACGATGGCCGCGGGCAGGGCCGGGAAGTCGTCATTGACGACCGGATTTCGACCGGACTGAACGGCGACGGTACGTAGCCAGCCAGCGACTTCACGATCCGGAGCGGTGGCGTTTGGCCCAAAGTTCACAATCACTCGGCAAACCTGTTTCGCGGAGATTTGATCGATCGTCTTCGCCAGTTCTCCTACGTTGACCTTGTCCAGTGCTCCGTCGATTGTCACGAGTGCGATCGCGTTTGCCGGGCCGATGATTCGGGACTGAAGTTTCAGCCGGCTGGCAAATGTTTCGTCGACGTCGACGTTCACGGTGCCAACATCAGGAATCGCGCAGGCCAGTGACATTTCTGGAATGTTGTCTCCGTCGGGCAGATTCTTGAAAACGAGCCACGTCGCGGCTTCACCGCCTGGTCGCAAATTCAGTTTTTCAGTTTTGGCATCGCCCATCGCGACGCGTTCTGCGCCGATGGAGATTCTCTGTGCCGCAAGTTCTGGCGGAACGACGATCGCCGCTCGCTCACGGCCTTCGGTCGTCAGTTTCCAGGCAGCTCGAGTGACAGTGATCGGCTTGGAGTGGCGATTGACGACGGACACTCGCAGCACAAGGAGCCGCGTTTCGTCATCGTCTTCGGTGTACCAGTTTCCGATGTAGCCAGATTTGATCGAGATCTCAGCGAACGAAGGCTTCGCGTTCGCGGCGTCTTCAACGGACGCTGTAGCTGGAGTCGGGGCGGGTTGCTCATCCGCGAGCAACCGCTCCGAGGTCAACGGCCCTGCGAGCACTGCTCCGAGCAGACCGCAGAACGCGGCGAATTTTAAGACTCGACGGTGCATCCGGAATTGTTTCGAAGAAGAGATGGGAAGAGTGTGCTTAGGAACGTGTCCGAAACAACTTCCCGATTCGGAACCAGAAAAAGCCCAGGCAAAGAGGCTTTGAGATAACAATTTGAAAATCAACAATGTGTCTCGGTCGTCGAAATCAGACGGTAGGGTGGGCCGACGACAGGAGCCCCACCAACTCTCGTGAATCTCGAAATGGTGGGACTCGTTCCTCGGCCCACCCTACTCTGTGGTTGAAATCAGGAAGTTATTCGGAACACGTTCCTTAGTGACCGACAGAATCAAAAACGAATTTCGATGTTCGGCATTCGCAAGACTCTACACGCCCGGAGAACTCTCTGTCGAAAGATTCGTGAAACTGATGACCGGCAGGCCGAGACGGCGATGGCTCCATCGCCTCAGAATTACAATCTGCGAGGTCTCCGTAGTTAGGGAAGGCTGCTCTTTCGGTAAAACTTACCAAGCGCGAGCTGTTTCGACTGGCGATGGCGATTGGCCGTCAGATTTCCTCGGTGGTTGCTGTGCAATTCCTATAAATCCGGCGGCCCCCGGTGAATTAGTTGTGGCGATCCCGGTTCTGTCCGTACTTAGGACCGACGATTGAGGCGGGGTCGGGCCTGAAACCGAGTCTGTTCAACAAACCAGGGAGGGACGGAAAATGCTGGTACTTTCAAGGAAGAAGGAAGAAGAGATCCGAATCGGCGATGAGATCACCATCAAGGTGCTCTCGATCAAGGGCGGCATTGTCCGCCTCGGGCTCGACGCTCCGAAGGACGTTTCAATCATGAGGTCGGAGCTCCTGGCCGGATTCGAAACCTGCGTTGCCGTTTCGGCCGAACCTGCTTTAACAAGTTCCCCGGTTGCAACCGCGCCGTAGCCGCCTCATCATCGCGCCGCAAATCACTCTTTCGAGGAGTTCGCGGCCGATGATTCGACGACTTTGCTATTGTTTCTTTGTCGTGGCGGGATTCCTGTCGATAGTGACTGGCGTTCCTCGCGGAGTTCATGCCGACGAAACCGGAGCAGGGAAGTCGGCACTCTTCGAGTCGATCAACCGCCGCGACGAAGCTGTTTGGGAAATTGCCCACGACATCTGGAGTTTCGCCGAGCCGGGGTATCAGGAAACGAAGTCGTCAGCGTCGTTGCGGGAAATGCTGAAATCGTCGGGCTTTGCCATCGAGTCCGAAATCGGCGGGATTCCGACCGCATTTACGGCGACGGTTGGCAGCGGAAAGCCTGTGATCGGGATCCTGGGTGAGTTCGACGCTCTGCCGGGACTTTCTCAGAACGCGGTGCCGTATCGCGAACCGGCCAAAGAAGGTGGGTACGGTCACGGCTGCGGGCATCATCTTTTTGGAGCCGCGTCCGCGTCGGCCGCCGTCGCCATTGCCGAGCAAATTAAGGCCGGAAAAATCAAAGGCACGGTTCGCTTTTACGGATGCCCGGCGGAAGAGGGCGGCAGCGGGAAAGTGTTCATGGCTCAGGCCGGAGCCTTCAAAGACTGCGACGCCGTCCTGCACTGGCATCCCGGTCACGAGAATTCCGCCGGAGATCGATCAACGCTGGCTCGCATGGCCGTGAAGTTTCGCTTTCACGGAAAGGCCGCGCACGCCGCCGCCGCTCCCGAGCAGGGCCGATCGGCGCTCGACGCGGTCGCTCTGATGAATTACGCCGCCGAGCTGATGCGCGAGCACACGCCGGACCAGTCGCGAATCCATCACGTCATCACCGCCGGTGGCCGAGCTCCGAATGTGGTCCCGGATTTCGCCGAAGTTTATTACTACATCCGGCACCCCGAAGGCGAAATCGTGCGGAAGCTTTACGAACGGCTTGTTCTGTGTGCAAAAGCCGGAGCCCTGGCCACCGAAACGCGACTCGAGATCCGCTTCGAAGGCGGCATCCGCGAGATTCTGCCGAACAACGCACTCTCCCAAGTCACGATGCAGAACCTGCGGGAGATCTGCGACCTCGAATACGATCAGTCGGAAATCGAGTTCGCCCTGAAGCTGCAGGCGACGCTGGATTCACCGGCTCCGCTGACGTCGATCCGGGAAATCAACGATCGCAGCGGGACCGTCGGGAAGGGCTCGACTGACGTCGGCGATGTTTCATGGCAGGTGCCGACGACCGGCTTCACGAC
>JBLFXD010000810.1:0-3548 GCA_047611045.1 Planctomycetaceae bacterium
GATTCACCCCACCGGGTCAGCCAGAAACCCAGGATCCCCGAAAAGCAGAGTTCGGTAGGGCACAAATCGAAAACACCATTGAAGCTCAATGTTCAGAGGACGATAATCGCCGTCGCCGTGGAGCTCCCACCAGCAACCCGCCGCAGGCGCCCGCCCCATTCCCAACTACCTTCCCGAATTCAGAAATGGCACACCGTGAGCGATTCCGCGACTCGTCAGATTCTGATCATCGTCTTCATCGGCCTTGCAGCGGCGACAGGATTGACGAACGACGCTTCGGCGAAAGACGAACCCGTTTCGACGGAGGACCGAACGTTCTTCGAAAACAGAATCCGGCCGGTGCTCGTGAAACATTGCTACGAGTGTCATTCCGCTGACTCTGAAGAAGTCGGCGGCAAGCTGTTGCTGGACACTCGCGAAGGGCTTCGAACTGGCGGTGAGTCCGGGCCGGCAGTTGTCGCCGGGAAACCCGACGAAAGTCGCATCATTCAGGCACTGCGGTACGACGGGATCGAAATGCCGCCCGAGCAACCGTTGCCCGAAGCCGTCATCAACGACTTTGTGAAATGGGTAAAGCGAGGTGCGCCCGATCCTCGGTCGCCTGTCGCCCGTCCAGAAGCAACACCACCGGCGGGGGCAAAGACAGCAGGAATGGATGGAGATGGCAAGCCGCCGCTGTGGTCGCTTCAGCTGCGGACTCAGCCAACGATTCCCGACGTGGAGGATCAGGACTGGCCGCGTGATCCGCTCGATCGTTTCGTTCTCGCAGAGCTGGAAGCAGCAGACCTCGCGCCGACGCACGATGCCGATCCTCGAACACTCATTCGCCGACTCTACATCGATCTGCTCGGCATGCCGCCTTCAATGGATGATGTCGAACAATTCTCGGCCGAGTACGAACAAGACAACGTGAAAGCCGTGGAGACTCTCGTCGACGATCTGCTCGCTCGACCGCAGTTCGGCGAACGATGGGGGCGGCACTGGCTGGACGTCGCTCGTTACGGCGAGTCCAACGGCAACGATGGCCTCGGGAGGAACCCAACATTCCCACATGCCTGGCGGTATCGTGATTACGTCATCGACGCCTTCAATAGCGACGTGCCGTACGACCGGTTTCTCACCGAGCAAATTGCTGGTGATCTGTTGCCGAGCGAATCACCCGCCGAACGGGACCGTCACCTGATCGCGACCGGCTTCCTCGCAATGGCCTCGAAGCCGGCGAAGGCAATGAACACGAATTTCGACATGGACGTCGTGGCGGATCAGATCGAAGTCGTCGGCTCAGGGATCATGGGAATCAGCGTTGCGTGCGCACGCTGTCACGATCACAAGTTCGATCCCATTCCGACTCGCGACTACTACGCCCTGGCGGGCATCTTCACCAGCACGCAAACGATGTGGGGCATCGCGGCCAACGAAAAACTGACCGCTTCACCAACCGATCTGCATGTTCTGAAAGCTGCGCCAAAGGTTTTACCGCCGGCTGACTTTGTCGAGACCGTGCTGGTTCTCGAGTCGAACACCGGCATTCCTAAACCATTACCGAAACCAAAGTGGCCTGTTGGAACTCCGCTGGCAATCGGTGTTCGTGACCTGGCCAAACCCGCCGACTGCAAGATCAACATCAAAGGCGACGCGAAGAAACTCGGCGAGGCCGTACCGCGCGGCTTCGTCGCGGCGTGCGAATCAAAATCATCCAAGACGCTGAAGGTTGACCCGAAACAAAGCGGCCGTCTGCAACTGGCCGAGTGGCTGACCCAGCCGGGGCATCCACTTACGGCGCGAGTCATGGTCAATCGGATCTGGCTGCACCTGTTTGGCCAGGGCATCGTGCGGACTCCAGACGACTTCGGAGTCTACGGTGAGCGACCGACTCATCCGCAACTGCTCGATCATCTGGCAAACCGGTTTGTCGAGAACCGTTGGTCAGTCAAGCAATTGATTCGAAGCATCGTGCTCAGCCGGACCTACCAGCTCAGCAGTGACGCGTCAGAGAAAACGATCAAGGCCGACGGCGAGAACCTTCTCGCCGGTCGTCACAACCGTCGCCGCCTCGACGCGGAATCACTTCGCGACAGCATGCTGGCGGTCAGTGGCCAGCTGAATCTCGAACCCGCAGACGGTTCGATCATCCGGCATCGGGACATTCTGGTGAACCTCGCGGGAAACCTTCATCAGCCGAGCAACCATCGCAGCGTCTATCTGTGCTACTTGCGAAGTTCGCTGCCTCCCGAACTGGCGGCTTTCGACGTGCCTGACTTCACGACAGTCACCGGACAGCGGGATGTCAGCACGATTCCGGGGCAGGCGTTGCACCTCTTCAATAATCCGTTTGTGATCGAGCAGGCGGAACACTTCGCCCTATCGCTTATGGAAGAGTCCACTGACGATAGCACACGAGTCCGTTCCGCGTTTCGCCGCGCATTGAATCGCGAACCAAATCCGAATGAACTCAACGAAGCGATCGAATTTCTACGATCAACAAAGACCGAGCTGAAATCCGATAACAACGTGTGGAGCAGTTTGTGCCAGGCATTGCTTGCCACCAACGAATTCCGCTACATCGATTGAAAAGTTTTGTACGATGTTGGCTGCGGACCGCCGCCAACGACTTTCGAACACAATCCTGCGAACAGGATCAAATGATGAGCTTCTCACGCCGAGCAATGCTTCAGTCAACTTCGTGCGGTTTCGGTGCGCTTGCCTTGAACGCCCTATGTGCTGATCAAGTTGCCGCAGTTTCAGGCGGCGGTCTTGAAACCCGGACGCCGACACTGGCCGCTCGTGCGAAGCGAGTGATCTTCCTCTGCATGAGCGGAGGTCCTGCCCACATGGACACGTTTGATTACAAACCGCAAACCGGCAAGAAGAAGCACCCCGGCTCCGTATTCCACTTTCGTCAACACGGCGAAAGCGGACTCGGCATTTCGGAGCTGCTACCCGAGACCGCAAAATACGCAGACGACCTGTGCGTCATTAACGGGATGCACGCCGACACCGGAATTCACGCTCAGTCGTTCCTTCAGCTTCACACAGGCGACCGGCTGAGAAAACGCCCGAGTCTGGGATCGTGGATCAGCTACGGATTGGGCACCGAGAACCAGAACCTGCCCGGCTTCATCAGCCTCAACACTTCCAAGAGTTCGATCTACTCCAGCGCGTTCCTGCCGTCGATTTACAACGGCACTCCGATCGGCGTGAACGGCGAAAACATGAGCCACGCGACGATCAACAACGTCGGCAGTGATCATCTTCCGCTTGCAGCAAAGCGACGTCAGTTGGACTTCGTGCAGAAAATGAATCGCGATCATCTGAAGCAACGACCCACTGATTCGAAACTTGAGAGCGTCATTCAGTCAATGGAACTGGGCTTCCGGATGCAGTCCGTCGCTCCCGACCTCCTGGACATCTCAACGGAATCTAAAGCGACGCTTGAGAACTACCGAGTCGGTCAGCAGAAAAAATCAACGGGCACGTGCAAAGTGTCTGACTTCGGACGGCAATGCCTGTTGGCTCGCCGTTTCGCCGAGGCGGGCGTTCGATTCATC
>JBLFXD010000811.1:0-3544 GCA_047611045.1 Planctomycetaceae bacterium
GCACCGGCCTGAATCAGCTTCACATCGTCAGGGCCGAAGCCGATGAAGCCAGCCAGGTACTCGTACCGATACTGCGGATCGGATTCCAATTGTGCTTCGTCAATGTGCTGCATGAGGTGCTCGTCGAAATCTCGTGAATCAAAAGAAGAAACCGCCTCGATGACGAGCGTCCGCAAACTCGGAATTCCGGAACGTATCATCGAGACGGTCAGACAGTCACCGATCAGACACTCAGCTGAACGAGTTCAGCTGGTGGTTCGGACTCGATGAGTTTCAGGTCGTACTTCTCCTGCAGAATCGTGAACACGTTTGGCGAAACAAACGCTGGCGGGACGGGTCCCAGCCGGATCCCCTTCACGTCGAGAGCGAACAGGCTGAGGAGAACTGCTACCGCCTTCTGCTCGAACCACGACAACACGATCTCCAGCGGCAGGTCGTTCACGCCGCAGTCAAAAGCTTTCGACAATGCCAGAGCGACTTGAACCGCTCCGTAGGCATCGTTGCACTGGCCCATGTCCAGGAACCTCGGCAACCCGGCGACGGTGCCATACTCACGATCTCGGATCCGGTACTTACCGCAGCCCAGCGTGAGGATGATCGACTCGTCCGGAGCCTGCTCGGCAAGCTGTGTGTAATAGTTGCGACCGGCTTCCGCTCCGTCGCAGCCGCCAATCAGGTAGAACTTTTTGATCTCGCCCGACTTGACGGCGTCGACGATCGTGGCGGCGTGGCTGAGAATCACGCTGTAGTGAAAACCGATCGTCGACTCTTTCACCTTGTTCTCGGGAAGTGGCGGCGAGTTCTTCGCCAGCTCGATCACCGCCGAGAAGTCATTGTCTTTCAGACGCGTGCCGCCGGGAACCGCTGTCACTCTCGTCGTGAACAGCCGATCGGCGTAAGTGTCCGACGGAATCAGCACGCAGTTGGTTGTGCCGACGATCGGTCCAGAGAAGGCGGGGAACTCCCACTGTTGATTCTGCCACGGCCCACCGTAATGACCGACCAGATGCGGATGCTTCTTCAGTCCCGGATAGCTGTGAGCCGGCAGCATTTCGCCGTGCGTGTAAACGTTGACGCCTTGACCAGCCGACTGCTCCAGAAGATCGGACAGGTCGAGCAGGTCGTGTCCCGTCACAAGAATGCCCGGACCTTCTTTGGTGCCTTCGTAGACGGTCGTCGGTTCCGGTGTCCCAAACTTCTCGGTGTGACCTTCGTCCAGCATTTGCATGACGCGGATGTTCTGCCGGCCGCACTCAATCACCATTTCAAACAGGCTCTCCATGTCGAAGTTGACGTTGGTCACCGTCGCAAACAGAGCATCTTCAATGAACGCGCTGACGTTCTCATCCGACTTACCCAACCGGCGGGCGTGAGCCGCGTACGCTGCCATTCCCTTCACGCCGTAGAGCAGAATTTCCTGAAGAGACTGCATGTCCGGATCCTTGCCACAGACTCCAATGTCCGTGCAGCCGGTTCCGTTTTGAGTCTGTTCACACTGATTGCAGAACATCGAGCGCTCCTGTTGTGAGACAAGTTTCGTAGGACGGAAACACCGCACTCGCACAGTCTGTGCCATTGATGTCGCGTCCTGCCTTTTGGAACGCTCTCGACTCAAAACCAGGAATGGAGTGTTGTCTCCGCAGCTCGCCTTTGTGAGGAACGCCCAGGTCCCCGGAGAACGCCGCGCGACCATGACGAGTTCCCAACGCGGAAGAACGTCGATTTTCGACTGATTGCGTGCGACAACGGTCAGAGCGCGCGGCACGGCACGCTTTTCCGCACGGTTTCACAATCGACGAAAACCGGGGCCACGCGGGCTGCTCAAGCGTTTGCACGACATCGCCTGAAATCACTGGTCCGTCGAAATTGCTGACTCCAATTCCAAAAGACATGCATGATGCGCACGCCGTTTGCGACAATGTTGTGGTGGCGGTTCCGACCGCTGGTCAATGAACCGGTTATCGGTTCGGCAGTCGGAACTACCGCGATGCACGCCGCACGCGTGCGGTCACCGACGAAGGAGAGTGCCATGAGAGTCCACGTCCACGACAATGTGAAGACTTCCCACCAACCTCGAACCGACTACTTGACGGAGCAGTTCACCGAGATGCTCGAACGGTTCGATTCTGCGATTCACAAAGTTGAGGTCACGCTGACCCGTGAAGGCCATAATGGTGCGGCGTTAATGCACTGTCATGTTGCCGCCGAACTCGGCTCGCTGGGAACAATCGTCGCGGACTGGCGGGACCGGAATGAGCACCATGCCTTTCAAGGTGCGACTGCACGTCTTGTGCGTGGAATCTCCAGACGAATCGGGAAACTGCAGACCAGAAGGCGGAGCGCCGAACCTGCGGCGCAGAGTGAGCTGGCATTGGGCCAGTTCTGAATTCTCTGGGTTTCCGGAAGCAGGCTGATTCCACGCCATGCGGTGTCCGGCCCCTCGGCAACAGTTGAGTGCCGAGGGGCCTTTTTCGTGCAATGAGGAGTCGATCCGGGTCTACTTTTCGATTCCCCAACACGTCATGCCCGCGCAGGCGGGTACCCAGTTCTTCGCACTGCGTTGGGAAATTTGCGAAGTTTCCGCCTTCGCCGTTCCGACGAGACGAACTCACTCTGTTCCACGGCAAGCCCGTCCAATCGCTATTGCTCCCCACGCCGCGATTCAAACCAAAATTTGAAGCCGGGCTGTCCGTCGTCACTCAGACGATTGGCCAGTTCGGTGGCGGGAATTCGTGCCAGATCGGAATGCCGGGCACCTGCATCCAAGTCAGCGCTGCGGCCACGGCCAGCAGCGCGAACACCAGCATCATCGCCAGCAACGTGAAGAGAAGTCCGACGTACGGTTTTGGTTGCTTGTCCGAAGTGAGCCGATCCGGCCCCACGTGTGACAATGCGTCACGGACATTTGGTCGAGTGGCTGTGGTCATCACACACCTCCCTTTCTCGTTCGAGTTGCCGAGAGCTGAGAGTTACAGCTGAGAGTTTAACCCGCAACAAACGTGCCTCTCAGCGAATGATCGTCTGGTTTGCCGGTGCCACACTGGCCTCCGTCGCGGGAGCGATCTGGACGACGTTACGCACGTGCTGATGGCACGCCGTGCACGACACAGTCAGATGCATGTAGGCAAACGTCGCTTTCTCGATGCTGCGAGCGCGTGCCGCATCGCGAAGTCTTAACGCTGTGCTTTCGAAATCGCCGGAGTAGTGCATGTAGATCGGGTCGCGTCGCAGTTTCCACGACGCCAGCTCCGTCATTCGCAGCAGCTCGTCCGCGCCGCGTTCGATCCTCGCAAAGTCTTCGAAAGCCAGCCCATCTACTACTTGATGAGTGGCCTGCAGCTTTGCATGCATGAACGACTTACCGGAGTCGTCTTCGACGTCGAGCGAGCGACTCGCCGGAGGCGGATGCTTCTCGGCAGCGGTCGAATGAAACGACACGAGACTTGCCAGAGCCACGACCGCACACAGAGTTTTCCACGGAATACGTTCGAGCATGAATTCTCTCCTGACAAGACACCTGCTGATTGACTCGCCCATGCGAGTC
>JBLFXD010000812.1:0-3542 GCA_047611045.1 Planctomycetaceae bacterium
TTTCCACTTCCTTTTCCACTTCCTTTTCGGGCTGACTCTCCGCCTGATAGATCAATGTCCCATCGAATGGCCTGGAAGCGTCTGCGTCTGTTTTGTCCTCCGACTCACTGGAAATGTGCGAAATCACTGTCGCTGAGAACTCATCATCCGAAGGTCCCGCTGGTTTACCGGCCGGTGCAGACGTTGCATCCGCGTCAGAGAATTCACCAGTCGCATCGTTAAATTCACGCGTCCCGGATCGGACAAGTGTTTGTTCGAAACTGGCAGCGCCGTCGCTGGCGCTGGGCGAATTCTTCTTTGCAGATCGAACACTGCTGTCGTAGAGCGAGATGAACTCATCGACTTCCGCCGACTGACTCCGCGCAGCACGAACTGCGGACTCGACGTTACCGCTGGCTGCCAGAACCTGCGAATCCATTTCCGAGAGAATTTCCAGCCGCGCACTGGCCGTGACCCAGCCAGTTCGCACCATCTGAGCATCCAGTGGCTGCGACTCGTCCACGCGTTTCAACAAGCTCACAACCTGTTGCGGAGAGACCAACCCGCGTTGAATCGCCAACGCCCCAAACAACCGCCCGAAGTCGTCCGTCATCTCAATTCCTGTCCGTCAGTTTCTGAACCGAATTCACTTCTGCCCCGTAGTCTGCACCAGTCTACTCTCAGAACCGGTGGTCCAACTACTCGCGCGTCTGTTCACGTCGCGCCGGAAGTTCCAGGTTGCAGTCAACCGGAGAAGTCACGGTCGCGCCACGATCGATAACGCCACTGCCGCTTGCTACGATCCGGACCGAAGTATGAATCATTGATATGAACAATTCCTTCCGCAACTTTCCAACGAGTCCTTCCGCATGCGACCCCCTCTTCTGGCATTCATCTTTGCTCATGCATCGCTGGTTTTGTTCGGCACCGAAGTCGTTGCCCAGCCTCTGCTACACAGCTTCGATCAAGTCGTACTTTCCGAAGAATTCTTCAGCGAAGGCGCCTGCCTGAGCGACATCAATGGTGACGGGAAAGTCGACGTTGTCTCAGGCCCGTACTGGTACGCAGGGCCCGAATTTCGAATTCGCCACGCCTACGCTCCGGCTCGCCGATTCTCGATCAAGGGTTACTCGGACCACTTCTTTACCTTCGCCGAAGACTTCAACGCCGACGGCCGACCCGACCTGCTGACTATCCCGATCCCCGGCCTGAACTCGTACTGGTACGAGAATCCCGGCAAGCCCGACGTCCTCTGGAAAAAGCACCTCGTTCTGGATGATGTCGGCAACGAATCGCCAACACTCGTCGACCTGACCGGCGACGGACAAACCGAACTTGTCTGCTGCCGCGGCGGAGCGATCGGCTATGCCTCGCGCGACGCCAGCGACCCCACGAAGCCGTGGAGTTTCCGGCCGATCTCCGACAACCGAGGCTTTGGTCGCTTCACACACGGACTCGGAATCGGCGACGTCAACAGCGACGGGCGAAGCGACGTCCTCGAGCGAGCCGGCTGGTGGGAACAGCCCTCCGATACCGGCTCACTTTTTAAGTTCCACCCGTTCCCGTTCGCCCAGTCGGGCGGCTCTCAGATGTTTGCTTACGACTTCGACGGCGACGGCGACAACGATGTCATCTCCAGCCAGAACGCGCACGGATTCGGACTGACCTGGTTCGAACGTCGCGGAGCCGGCCCTGACGTCTCGTTCATTTCGCACCCGATCCTGACCGACAAACCCGAAGACAACCCGTACGGACTGAGTATCTCGCAGATGCACGCCGTGGCGCTCGCGGATGTCGACGGCGACGGCGTGAAAGATGTCATCACCGGAAAGCGATACTGGGCTCACGGAGGCGGCGACCCCGGCGCACAACAACTGCCGGTCCTCTACTCGTTCCGCACCCTCCGGAACGCGAACGGCGTCGAGTTTCAGCCGCGGCTGATCAGCAAACTCTGCGGCGTCGGCACTCAGATCACCGTGGGAGATGCCACGGGAAACGGCCTCGACGACATCCTGATCGGCAACAAACTGGGGACCTTCCTGCTGCAACGCAAAACGGCCACCGTCACCGATCAGGAATTCGCTGCGGCAGCTCCGGCAAAGACTAAGACACCAGCCCACACCCCAGGCACGAACCTGTTCACGTCACACATTCGCGAGACCGACCCACTCACTCCGGCCGAAGAACAAAAGACCTTCGTCCTACCAGAAGGCTTCGAAATCCAGCTCGTCGCGAGCGAGCCCGACATCGCCAAACCAATGAACCTGGCCTTCGATCGGCGCGGCCGACTTTGGGTTTCGAGTTCCAACGAATACCCCATGCCGGCTCCCGCTGACCGCCAAGCAACCGACACGATCAAAATCCTCGAAGACACGAACGGCGACGGGAAAGCGGACGTGATCAAGACGTTTGCCGACGACCTCAACATCCCGATGGGCATCTACCCGTACAAAGACGGCGTCGTCTGTTTCAGCATTCCCGACATCTGGTTCCTGCGAGACACCGATGGCGATGACAAAGTCGACAAACGGGAAAAACTCTACGGCCCTTTCGACACCAGCCGAGACACGCACGGCATGTGCAATGCCTTTACCCGCGGCCTCGATGGCTGGCTCTACTCGTGCCACGGATTCAACAATCAATCGAAGGTCGCCGGAGCCGACGGCCACGAAGTCGTCATGAATTCCGGAAACGCGTTCCGCATGAAGCTGGACGGCTCGCGCATCGAACATTTCACGCACGGCCAGGTCAATCCGTTCGGCATGGCGTTCGACCAGAACGGCGACCTCTTCAGCGCTGACTGCCACACGAAACCGATCTCTCTGCTTCTTCGAGGCGGCTATCACGACAGCTTTGGCAAGCCGCACGACGGCCTGGGATATATCCCGAATGTGATGGAGCATCTGCACGGTTCGACGGCTGTCGGCGGAATCGCTCTGGGTGAAGCGACCAATTTCCCCGAGGTCTACCGAAACAGCTCGTTCGGCGGAAACGTCGCCACTTGCCGCCTGAACCGTAATTCGCTCGTCCGAGTCGGCTCGACCATTAAGGCTCAGGAAGAACCGGATTTCCTGATCAGCGGCGACCCCTGGTTCCGTCCCGCTGAGTTGCAAGTCGCTCCCGACGGCTCGCTTTACATCACCGACTTCTACAATCGAATCATTGGCCACTACGAAGTAAAGCTCGACGATCCTCGCCGCGACCGTAGCCGAGGCCGCATCTGGAGGATCGTCTACAAAGGCTCCGACACCAGACGCGACGATCCACCGCGAAGCAAATTATCGGCAATAAAGCCGGTCGTGCTGGCGAACATTCCGAAGGCGACACTCGACGAACTCATCGCTCAACTTGATTCGCCGCTGAAGACGCAAACCGATCTCGCGATCGAAGAAATCATCCAGCGTTTCGGAGCGTCGGCCGAAACAGCCGTTCGTCAGAACTCGGACCATAAATCACCACGAATTCGAGCGGCAGTCCTGTGGCTACTCCACCGTATCAACTCTTTGGATCCTGACGACCTCGCAAAAGCAATCGGGGATGACTCTCCTTTGGTACGTACGCAC
>JBLFXD010000813.1:0-3536 GCA_047611045.1 Planctomycetaceae bacterium
AGAACACGAATCCTCTTCTTCTGCGGAAAGCTAAAACTCAACCCCGATACCAGCCACTAAATCATGAGAAGAACCCCTCAGCATAAAGCCCCCTGCAAGATGCACTTCACCGTGCGCTTACAGGCGGGCGTCAATCTCAAGAATGGCAATTTCTACATCAGTTACAAAGACTGTATTAACCCAAACAGTTCCGGGTCGCTCGAGATCGTTCGCACGTTTAATTCCAAAGCGTACGCAAGGGGCTGGTTTGGATTTGGCTGGGGTTCTGATTTCGAAACCTACCTGGTGGTCCACCCGGATGGCGTTGTCGTCCATGAAAATGGCACGGGGGCGTTGACCCGATTTACTCCGGAAGAGTCGAATCCGGGCCAGGTGAGTGACACGGTTGACCAGCTTGTTGCCGTCGCACGCCGGCGAGGGGCGGCAGAAAGCCCGACCGAAGTCAAGGTTTTTGCCAATCGCATGCGTACCAACGTGGAGCTGCGAATCGCCTATTGTCGTGCCTATACCTCTGCTGGCTGGATCAAGCCAATACACCTTCCTTCAGGGACTGTGCTGCATTCCGCTGTGCGGGGGCTGCAGACAGTTGAGCGTGTCCCCGAGGGGTATGTGCGGACATTCCAGTCCGGAAAGACAGAGCGCTTCAATCTCAGCGGACGACTGATCCGTATCACTGACGATAAGGACGGTACTTTCTTCGAGGTTGACTATGACAGTGCTGGTAACGTTGCTGCGATCAGTGACTACTTTGGAAATCACATTCGATTCACGTCTAATGCTGAGGGATTAGTCACAAAGCTCGTCGATGAGAAAGGACACACGGTTGAGTACGAATACCGTGGACTGGACCTTGTTCGCTCCAGGGACACTCAGGGAGACGTGTTCGAGTATGACTACGACTCGAATCACAACCTGACTCAGATTGCCTATGCCGATGAAACTACATTCAATATTCGGTACAGCAGCGAGCAGTTTGTCGACAGGATCACGTATCGAAACGGCGACGAACTGCGATACATCTATGAGCAGGACCCGAAGAATCCTTCGTACCACTACTGGACGACCGTAAAATCGACTGGTTTCAATGGCCGCGTTCGAACCAATCGCTACGAGTACTGGATCAAAACTCGCGAGGATGGTTCGAACTACACGCAACGGATTCTTACCAACATCAATGGGCTCGTCACTGACACGCTTTACGATGGCCGATTCTCGCAGCCCATAGAGATCTCTCGTGGAAACAAAAAGACGACGTTCGAATACGATTCGGCCGGGCGGTTGGCGAGAAAGCAGACGCCATCTAGCGTGATCGCTCTGAAGTATCACCCGGTGCATGCGAAGATCACGGAAGTGACTGAAAGCGACCTTGACGGAAAACTGGTCAAGTCGTCCGCATTCGAATATTCGGAAACCGGTAACCTTCTACATGCTGAAAACAGTAAAGGTCAGACCGTCGAACTGACTTATGATTCCAAAGGTCACATTCGAAAGGTCAAGTTCAACGACGAGACACTGCTGATGACTAATAACGACGTCGGAAAGCCAATTCGGATTGAGATGGAGGGAGTTGGCAGCATCGATGTCGAGTACGACGATTTCGGAGAGGTCGCAAAGGCGGAGAGTGAAGAAGGATCGAAAATTGCTGCGCGAGTTACCGCCGCATTTCAAAAGCTGACGACGATTATCAAGCCGGCTGGCGTGAATCTTAATTTCTGAATCGCCCGAATTGACTGTTCCTGCAAAACGGCGAACCGTTTCATCTGCTTCGTGAATCGCGACAGTCGTCAGCAATACGAAACTACAATTGCGATGGCTTGCCGCCGCGCCCAAAGAGGCACGCCGCCACCTGTAAATTATGGGCTCGAGCTGGCTGGCCTTGAGCGACATTGGAAAGTTCAGCCAGATACTCACCAGTAGTCATGTCCAGGTGGCAGCTCACGCAGCGCTGGACGAGTTGTCGCGCGTGGGTGCGCTGAGTTGGTTGAAGGGCAGCCAGGGACTCGGCCTTCAAGTGGCAGGCGACACAGCCGGCGACGACGTTGTCGGAGCTGGATTCGGTGGTCGCGCTGCGCTGGCAATCGGCGGGGAGTGAAATCGCGACGGCGTCGTTTCTTCCGTCGCGGTCGACGTTGACCATCGCCGCCATCATCACGGCAATCAGCATCAGGAATGCGGCGACACGAAGTCCGTCTCGTTGAGAAGCCGCTCGTCGCTGCGAAGTCTGAAGCCACGGGCGACTCGCCGTGCGAGGTCTGTTTGACGGTGCGTGTTCCGAAGTCGGCGCGGACTCGGCGTTGTCTGAGTACTCGTTTGCAAAGTTGTCGGTTGCAAAGTTGTCGGTTGGTGCCGAGGCTTCAAATTCGCCGGATGCTTCGAGGACGTCGGTGAACAGGTCCAGAGCTGGGTCGAGCATGTCGGCCATGTCGCGGCAGCGCGGACAACCATCGAGATGCTGAATCAGCTCGTGGCTGCCTCGCAGGTCGTTGTCCGTCAGTGCGTCAAATGCCTGGTCGCAATTCATTGGTTATCTCCTTCGGAGCGGTCGCTCCCCGATATGTCGTGTGCATCGATGCTCGAAACGTCCGCTCGGCGTAAGGCCGCAGAGAGTCGTTCAAGTCCGGAGCGAACTCGCTGTTTCGCTCCGTTCGTGCTGCAATTCATGACGTGGGCAATTTCGTCGAACTTCAACTCGCCGAAAAAACGGAGCCGTAAAGCGTCCGCCTGAGCTTCGGGAAGTTCGTTCAGAAAACGGAACAGCAATGCCGCCTGCTCGGCTCGAACGAGTCGGCTGAGAGCGTCGCCGGACGAGCACGGCTCGTTTGACACCGGAAATTCCGGTTGGCGTCCGGCTCGATCGATTCGGCCCAGTTCGCGCCGAGCCAGACCACGGCAGGTATTAAGCAGGATCGTCCACAACCAGCCGCGAAATGAGTGCTCGGCTCGGTAGGTGTGGCGATGAGCGAATGCCGACAGAAACGCATCCTGAACGGCTTCTTCGGCGATGGCCTGATCTCGCAGTTTGCTGACGGCGGCTCGGAGCATGGACGCTCGATGGCGGTTGACGAGCTCGTCGAACACTTCGACTTGCCCGGACCGGACCCGTTCCATGATTTCCTGGTCGTTCAGCATAGTGCCTGGCGATTCCAGTCTGCTCAGTGTCATTCTGCGAACTGCTACCCGCACTGCGCGAGCACCATTCGGTGAAGTCGACGGATTCTCTTTCGTTGCGGCAGACCAGCCACGCTGGGGCCAAAAACGTTCCGATTTTTACAATAGCCTGCTGTCGCTGGATGTTTAGGGGGGCAGCCGCAATGATGACGACCCAACTGGCGGCGATTGTAAACAGGATTCCGGGTCTTCGAATAGCGGAGCTGATTCTGGCGACTTCGGCGACGGGGATGTCTGGATAACTTTTTCTTCGGTTTGCTGGAAATGCTCCAACAGTCGAATTATTTTTCCGTACGCATGCGATGAGTACGAATCCGGTTTTTCGGTAACGTTCTCAAGCACGCACTTCGACCACAGCTAAGAGCTTG
>JBLFXD010000814.1:0-3534 GCA_047611045.1 Planctomycetaceae bacterium
TCGCCTTGGGGGCATCGACCGGATTGGGTTCAATCGGATCAACGTTGGCCGGTGGTGGTGGCGGTGTCTTGCCGAAGATCGCTTCGGAGATCCATGCTCCGCGATGTACCGGACGATGCCGAGTGCCATCAGACGTGAGCGACAACACGGAAGCGTGGGTTAGAAGCCCGCCACGGTTCGAGTCCGGTGTCAGTGACACGCGCTGAAACTGGTCCTGCGTGATGTCCGGAATCTGATAGAAGCGTGCCAGTCGAGGATTCACCATCGTCCAGTCGGAGTCGACAAATTCCCGAAGCGTCAGCTCCTGATCGAGCACTTCTTTGAAGAAGGCCTGTGTCTCGCCCACCATGCTTTGTTCGAGATGCGAATCGTAGTGGGGATAGATCTTCTGATCCGGCGGAAACATGCCGACCTTCCGCAAGTGCAGCCACTGAGCAGTGAACGATTTCGTAAACCGTTCGGCCCGAGTGTCCGCCAGCATTCGCGAGACCTGCCGCTGAAGTTCTGCCTGGTCGCGCAGCTTGCCCTGCTCGGCGAGAGTAAACAGTTCGTCGTCGGGCATAGTGCTCCACAGCAGGTACGAAAGTCGAGATGCAATCTCCCAGTCGTTGAGCGTTTGCCGATTCGAATTCTCGTCTCCTTCAGCGATGAAGAGAAAACTCTTGGAACACAGGATGGCAGTCATCGCGGATTTGATCGCATCTTTGAAGACTTCACCGGCCTCGACCTCGGCGGCGACAATGCTGACAAAAGTATCGAGTTCACCGTCGTAAAGCGGACGACGAAACGCTCGCTTCGCCATTGCTTCGAGGCCAGTTCGAACCTGAGCCATGTTGCCCTCTTCGCGGGCGATGTACTCGTCGCGACGGCGCTGCTCCAGTTCAGTCACGATCGGACCACGCATCGAGACGGAATCAATGATCAAAATGGGATACCGAGGTCGCCCGTGCTGATCGGTGATTTTCATTTGCCACGGGGCGCGAGGATCAGCTGTCGTGATAAACGGGATCTGGCTGCCTGCATTCGTACGTGGATGCCGCCGCCCGCCCGCCTTGTTGATCACGTGAATTTCCGGACCCCGCACGGCCGGGAAATGGACTCGGAATTTGATCGTTACCGGCTTGTCTTCTGGAGCAATGATGTCCTGCTCGAACAGAATTCGATCCAGCTTGTGCTCGTAGACCTGCATCCGCGGCGGAGGGCCATTCTCTGGCTTCAATCCGCAGACCGTATAACTGATTTCATAGACCCCGGCTCCGGGGAACTTCAGGTCCGGCCCTCTGAAGGGATTCGAGTACCGATAAAGTTCGCCGGATGTGGTCAGCGGAAATCGAATCTGATCGAGCTGGCCTGCCTTTTCGAGACGTTCGTAATGCGGCTGATTCGGGTTCAGGACGACTGCACGGGTGCTTGCTTCGAGATACTCGCTCTTCACATCCGGGTAAGCCTCGCTGAGCACGACTTCCGCCGCGTTGATGTACTTCTCCACGTGCGTCGCAGAAAGAGTAAGAACCGATCCCAGTCGTTCGAAGCCGTTCCACTCGGGGTCTTCCAGTAACCCTCCCGGATCCTCGGCGTCGTACTGAACGCCGATCAGATCACGGACGGTGTTGACGTACTCCTCGCGAGTCAGCCGGTTGTACGAAACGCGGTCGCGACGCGCCATACGTGCCGCTTCACCCTCTTTGATGCGAGCGGCGAGCCACTCCACGATCGCTGCGCTTTCATCGGCGGTCGGTCGAGGCTTCGCATCTTCCGGCGGCATCTCACCCGAGTTGATCCGCTCCATGACCTCGGTCCAGCGTGGTGCATCATTCTCGCCAACATCCCTGGACAAAGCTTCGAAGTGGAACTCGCCTTCCTGCTTCTTCGCGTTGTGGCAACTCACGCAGTACTTCGTGAGGTACGGCTGCAGATCTTTCTCGAACGACGGTTCGGCCTGAGCGGCGTTCACGTCCAGAATCAAAGTCAGGACGAACAGCGGAATACGATGACGGTATGGCATAATTCTGAGAGCGAACCTGGGATTGGATAGTTTCGGGTTTCCGGTCGGACAATCGACTCGAAACAGACTGTCTAAGGCGATTTAGCCACCCATAGCCGGGCGACCTCGGTGACTCGGAGTTTACTGGTATCTCCATCTGTTTTGAGGACCAGTTTGAACGTTGCCCCCGGCGCTCTCACACACGAGACGACAGTACCGGCGATGGCCTCGGCCGTCGGCTTCAAATTGACGCCCGCTGGTGCGAGACGAACCTGATCGCCGAGTGCCTTCGAATTCTTCCCTGTCAGCAATGTCTCCGCGACGCTGCTTCCTCCGCGAAATAATGTCAGCTCAACAGTTCCGTCGTCGATCCGATCCACGTAACTGGGAAGTCCGTCCATCGCCAATCGCTTGGCGTGGACTGCCAATTGCTTTTCGCGAAAAGCAAGCAGACTTTCGTCATCGAGAAAGACATGCCAGCACACGCGGACGCGGCCCTTGCCGATTCCGTGTGTCTTAGCCCTCAGCGTGTCACCAAGTTTGATGTCTGAAAACTTTGCGGGCTTACCACCTTTCCAGAACTGCGTCTCGGCGTCAGTTTCGAGAAAGAGCCCCTCTTCGCGAATATAGCTCTTGTCCGCTTTCCCCCAGGTGAAACCAATTCGCCCTTTCGCGGCCTCAATCGACTCGACGATGTAATACTCCTTGTGACCATTGAGCATGTTCATCTCATCTTGGATGTACGTCAGCCAGTACCACTCGCCGGCTTCGTTGACGTGCATCCGGAAAATCGCGCGTTCGCCGATTTTAAAGTCGCTCAGGTCACCGCTCGTCGCATGATGCAGCATCTCGGCGTAAGGCATTGCCGAGAAACGGTAGAGCTTGTCTTCTCCCTCAGCACGAAAGGTCCCCGTGCGAGTCTCCAGATCCACACTGACCAGCTCGCCCCAGATTCGGCGCATCTTCTGAAAAGGCACGATCACCTTTCCCGGCGTGATTTTCGGAACCGGCTTCTTAGTCTGAGCCTGCAGCGGCAGGTCAGACTCAACGAGAAAGAACAGTGTCAGGCCGATAGCAATTCGTGTTGAATACTTCTGGATCATGGCAATCAATCCTATCACAGGAAACTGGTGCTTCAAACTGTCCAGCGGCACTCGCTGGAAACGCGTCCGTAGTTTCACACCAACTCCTTGACCGGGCCGGTGGCGATTCCCCCCTGGAAGTTGTCCGGCAACGGCATGCCCACTTTGTCCACAACGGTTTTCCAGACATTGGCGATGGGGACGTCCTTTTGAATCAGATGTCCCTGGTGTTTGAGTCCGAGGTTGGAACCGCCGCAGAGGATCAGCGGGAGGTGTTTCGAGTCGTGCGCGTTGGGGCCGCCGTTCGTCGTGGCCCACGCTGCCATCGTGTTGTCGAGCAACGTACCGCTGCCTTCGTTTACTTCCTTGAGCTTGCCCAGGAAATAGGCCCATTCCGCCAGATAAAGAGCGTCGACTTCACGCCACATGGCGATCTTCTCATCCTCCTGGGCATTGTGTGTGAGCGTG
>JBLFXD010000815.1:0-3511 GCA_047611045.1 Planctomycetaceae bacterium
CGGTGCTGCGAAGAACGCCGTTGCCATCGAGGCGGCCGAGATCACATTAAACCTCACCCATGACGGGAAACCCGAGCAGTTCACGCTGGCGGCTTCACCTGACGCCAATGACCCGGAAGGCAGATCGTCACGATTCACTTCGGCGGACAAGGATTTGCTCGAACACTTTCATGAGGCAGAGCACGTTGAAGGAGCTTTGGTACTGAGCATCAAAGCGAAGTCTTACCGCGGAAAACTTTCTCATAAACACGATGGCGACCATGGTCATCCTCATGAAGAACACGGCAGCGATCATCACCACGTCGGAGGGGACGCTCTGGTCTGGTGTGGCGAGACGCGTGAACACATGGGCCTGCAGATTCAGCTGGGTCATCACGGCAAGTCCCCACAGGCAGGACAAATGCTCGAACCAGCAGTTTCCATTTCCCGTGATGGCAAGCCAGTGCCCAATCTCAAAGTGTTCAATTCGCTGATGAGTGCGGACGGCAAAACTGTCCTCGCGGAAGAAGTTGCGACCGTTTTCGAACCGACGACCAAGAGTGAGCCGGCCCACTATGCACAAGGAGCACTCGCCATCCCGCAGGATGTCGACGGAGTCATCATCAAATATCGCATCTCCACGTCGGATGCAGTCGATGTGACGTTCAATCTTCCGATCGCGTTTGAGTGACCCCGGCTCGTTTCCTGGCGCTGGCTCGTTTCCTGGCGCTGGCTCGTTTCCTGGTAAGGCGCAGTTCGATTTAAACGGCCAGCCAACTTCAGACAGGACAACAATGTAACGCCTTCGGAACACTGCAAGTGTCGCCGCGTTTGCAAGTCAACGATTGGAACGAGGGTAGAATCGCCACGTACAAAGTCAGGTCCTGTATTTCTGACGAGACGCTCTCATGCCACGCCGAGTTCATGCCAGTGACAGACTAATCTATTCAGCAGGGTGACCTGCCCTCTGCCCCGTGGCGAGGCAGCTGTTCATTTCACGGTGAATCGCTCCGGATGGGCTGTTCGGTCGTCGAGCAAGACGAAGGCTGGATCGAAACGGATGGTTGAGGGTAGCCTTCAACCGTCCGTTTTGCCGAACGGCGTAAGCTCACTCAACTTTCAGGAATCAAACATGGGAAAGCCATACATCGCTCTGCAACCCAGCGAAGGAATCATCGTTCAGGCTGCCGCCACCATTTATGCCGGGTATCTGACAGCGGGGTTCGTGTCCGGAAACAACGAGTCCGAATGGATTGCTCGCGCGATCAAGGCAGCAATTCGGATCGCTCAAACGACCGATGAGAACGTCCAGAGCGACAACGAGGTGATGTGAAAGCCGCTGCCCAACCTGTACTCAGGTCATGACGAAAAGGATTTCAAGTGGCTCGTATTTTCCTTGCGGTGGTTGGAGCTGCGTACATCATCCTGGCGATCTGGTGTGCAGCCCGGCCGGACGCGACAGCGAACGCGGTTGGCTTCGAGCTGATTTCTGGCTCGGGCCAGTCGGAATACTTTGTCGTTTACGGCGGCCTTGAACTGGCTTTGGGAATCGCATTCCTGTGGCCACTTCGCCGCGCCGAGGACACCGTCGGCGCGTTGCGTCTTTGCTGCCTGATTCACAGTTGCCTGGTCGTCTTTCGGACGGTCAGCTTTTTTCAGTTTTCCGACATCAGCAAGACGACATACATGCTCGCGGCTGTCGAATGGCTGATTCTACTCGGCACGCTGTTCGTCGCCTCGAAGACTGCCCTTCAGCCAGCATCAGGTCAGCAGCCTTCGTGAGCGACGACTCACTTTGCTACGAGAGAACGTCGCTCGAAGTCCCTTCAAGTGTGAATCGCCGGCCATCACGATGCCGATTCCTTTTCTTCGTTTTGACGGAGTACCGGACGTTGAATCTTAGTTACGACTTTTACGCTCCTGGACGGATCACGTTAGGATGGGGCCGACGTTCGGAACTGGCGTCGATCGTTGCTGAACACGGCACACGCGTCTTTGTGGTTTCTGGCAGTCGCACGCTTGAATCATCCGGACAGCTCGGCAAGTTGATCGGTCAGGTGAAATCTGGCGGCTTTGACTGCGAACACGTCACGACGATCTCGCACGAGCCCGAAGTGGCCGATGTCGACAACCTGGTCGCCGACCTCGTCAGGCGAGGTGCTGGTAACAGCGACTGTTTAGTAGCGATCGGAGGAGGCTCGGCGATTGACCTCGCGAAAGCTGCGGCGGCGCTGGTGACGAATCGGGAAAGCTCGACGGTCAAGGATTACCTCGAAGGTGTCGGAGCCGGACTGACGATCAAGGCTCCGCCGCTTCCGCTCATCGCGATGCCGACGACGGCGGGCACCGGAACCGAAGCCACGAAAAATGCGGTCATCTCGTCGTACGATCCGGCGTTCAAAAAAAGTTTGCGGTCGCCGTTGATGATTCCAAACGCCGTTCTGATCGATCCCGAGCTGTCGGTTGGCCTGTCGCCTGAAACGACAGCTTACACCGGCATGGACGCGATCACACAACTGCTCGAAAGCCTGATCTCGAACCGTGCCCAGCCAATTCCGCAGGCACTCTGCCTGCAAGGCCTCGGGCTGGCGATTCCAGCCATCGTCGAAGCGGTCGAGAACGGATCATCCCGACCGGCTCGCGAAGCGATGGCTCATGCGGCGTTGCTGTCTGGTCTGGCGCTGGCGAATTCGGGACTCGGTATGGCTCATGGAGTCGCAGCGGCGCTGGGAGTTCACGCCAAAGTTCCGCACGGTCTGGCCTGTGCGGTCATGCTTCCCGTGGCGCTGAGGACGAATCGCGACGTTGCTCTGCCACAGCTCGCTCAAGCAGGGCGAGCAATGAAGCAGGCGATCGTGGGCAGCGCGTTGTCCGATTCTGAAACGCGGACGATCGCGCAGGATGCCAACGTCGAGCACAACGACGAAGCAGCCGATTTGGCTATTCAAATCGTGCGGTCACTGTGTCATCGAATCGGCATTCCGACCACACTCACACAGCTCGGCGTTAGTGTGAAGCAACTTCCGGCAATCGTCGCCAGCTCGCGGGGCAACAGCATGAATGGTAACCCGAAAACGTTGACCGATGAAGAACTGACAGTACTCCTGCGAGAAATGACCGGCTCAGATTTCGAACAGGCTGACGTTTAATCGCAGAGGACGGAGAGGGACAAACGCAGAGTTTCCGGAGAGCCTCTCCTTATTCTCAGCGGCTGTCCCTCTCCGATCTCTGCGGTTAAAAATACGAATCAGACAAACGCCCCATTCACATCGAGACTCCGCCGCGATGTCCGATCCTATCGACGCTCAAATCACTCGCTCACGTCGTGAATTGCTGGACCTGACAGCTCGCAACCGACTGATCAACACACCTCTGACACGCAGCCGTTCGTCGCGGCTGGACATCACTGATGAACTGTCTTCAGAGATCTTTCGGATCGTCGTGCAGGAACGCCGCGAGATGGCTTTTCTGTCAGAAGAGCCATCCGAAGCTGACGAGCAAACCGAAACTGCAGTAAATACCGACGACGCGG
>JBLFXD010000816.1:0-3504 GCA_047611045.1 Planctomycetaceae bacterium
GGCGGCGCGTGCTGACTGCAGAGCGGCCTCAACTGCTGCCTTCGCTGAAGTTGACGCTTCGAGTTTCTGGAGTGCTTCGTCAAGCAGGCGTCCGGCAACCGCTTTCTGCTCGACCAGTTGAGTCACTCGTTTGAATTCAGAGGTGTCTGCATTCAGCTGAGCGTCGGTTTGTGCAACTTCCGCGGCGGCCTGAGACTGTTGAGCCTGCGCTGCCTGCACGTCGGCCTGAGCCAGTTTGACTCCCGCAGTGGCACTTTCCTGTTCGGCTTCGAGGCTTCGAATCTCCGCCTGTTTACGCTCGTAGGAAATCTGCATCTCCGGCACGCTGATCACGCCGAGGATGTCGCCCTTATCGACGGTCTGTCCGATGTCGACTTTCAACTCGGACAGGTAACCGGCAACCTTGGCGTGGATTTCCGCCTGGTGATACGCATGAATCGTCGCTGGCTGAGTCGTCGTTCGTTCGAGGGTTGTCCGCTGTGCCGCGACAAGATGAACTGTCGGCGTGTTGTCGACAGCGCCCTCGGCCTTGACTGGCGATTCTGCACGGTTGCATCCGCTGAGCGATAACGAAAATCCAGAGGCAGCGAGCAGGGCCGCGCAACAGATCAGTCGGGCATGATTCCGCATGAGGGGCGACTCCGGGCAGTGGCGGCGTTCGGTACCGCGAAAAGAGGCAAAGTGCGAAGAGTTTAAGGCCGGGCGTTCGATGAATTTGCCAGCGTTTGAGCGGCAGCCGTGCCGGTCGATGCAAGAGGGCGATCAGTCTAACTCCCGGTACACACACGTGAAACGTCGACGTCCTCTCATGTGGTTGGAATGGCAGAACGTTCCCCGGTTTGTCACGGGCCGTGCAGCTGCGGTACTCAGGCGTCAAATAACGCCGAACCCTTACGAGCCGCAGAATCGTTGAACTTTGCCAACACCGGATGACGATCTGGATGAAAGCGTGGCGTGTTTTCGCGTTTGACGAGGACCCCGCGCGAATACCACGGGGCGGGGGGAGATCTGGTCGATGGGTGCGCAATCTAATCGTGTGAATCGTCGAGTTCGCTGGCGACGGCTGTTTCTGACGAGTGCGTTTGTGCTGCCGGTCGGTTGTGCGAGTGTCAGCTCCCAGACCGCGTTGACCGAGTCGAAGCAACGGGAATCGCCAGTCGCCATTCGCAAGTTCACCGCGCAGAACGCGACGCCAGCGGTCGCTCCCATCCTGCTGGTTAATACGCTGCCGCGTCAGGCGGATTTATCGAGAGTTTCGCCAGTGGCGGCAACGACGATGTCGGGAACGACGATGTCGGGAAGTCCCATCGCGGTGTTTGCCGATGCGGTCTCTTCTGCTGCGTCCAGTGAGACGGAACCTGCACTACTTGCGGCCAGTTCTGCGTCGCCGATTGCTTCGGCCGCCGGGCAGGAAGTCGTCGGAGCCGACGGTGCTCGCTACGTGTTAACGCCGGTCAACTTTGTGCCTGCGCCGGTTCCCGCACCCGCCGCCGAGGCGCACGATACGGTCTACCAGTCTGGTTCAACCGACTCGGCCGACAGCGAGGAATTCATCGATCCGCAAAAGCTGGACCTGTCGACGGCTTTGCAGTTAGTCGCTGGCCAGAATCCTCAAGTCGCGTTCGCGCATCAGCGAATCGCAGAAGCCTCCGCGCGTTTGAACGCCGCCGAGGCCTTGTGGCTGCCCACGATCCGCGCGGGCATCAGTCTGCATCGGCACGAGGGGAATCTGCAGGCATCCAACGGCCAGATTGCTGATGTCAGTCGGTCATCGCTGCAGGGCGGCATTGGAGCTCGGGCGGTTGGAGCGGGAACAACGCCGTCACCAGGTCTGTCGGCGGAGTTTCATCTGAGTGACGCCGTGTTTGCACCGCGGATCGCCGAACGGAATCTGGAAGCAAGCAACTTTGATTCCTGGAGTACGTACCACGATCAGATGCTTCGAGCGTCGACCGCTTACCTGGAACTGCTGCGTGCTCACCAGGAAAAAGCGATTGCGACCGAAACTCAAAACAACGCCGCCGAGCTGGTTCGGCTGACGACTTCGTTCGCGAAGACCGGGCAGGGTGCTCAGGCCGACGCGGATCGAGCGGCGACGGAACTGGCCATCCGGCAGAACGACGTGGCCCGAGCGGACGAGGCCGTTCAAGTCGCCTCAGCACGGCTGGCCGAAGTTCTGCATCTGGACGCTCCTGTGCGAGTGGTGCCTGTCGAGCAGCAGGTTGCTCCGATCGAACTCGTTTCGATGGAGCCGACGGTTCAACAGATGGTGGCGATGGGTTTGTCGTCTCGCCCCGAAATCGGACAGAGCAGCCAGCTGGTTGCGGCCGCTTGCGAACGACTGAAACGGGAGCAGTTCGCTCCGTTGCTGCCGAGTATGTTGCTCGGTGTGAGTTACGGCGGTTTCGGCGGCGGGTTGGGAGACACGATCAGCAACTTTGACGATCGGCTCGACGTCGATGTCGCCGCTGTTTGGGAGTTGCGGAATTTCGGTCGAGGCGACGTCGCTGCTCAGGAAATTGCACAGGCTCAAATCGAACAGGCCCGGTATCGCGAAATCGAAATGATGGACCGCATCTCGCGAGAAATCGTCGAATCACGCAGCCAGACACGATCAAGGCATCGGCAGATCGAAACCGCTCAGTCGGCAGTGAAAGCCGCTCAGCAGTCATATGCCAGAAACCGGCAACGCATCAACGAGGGGCAGGGATTGCCGATCGAGTTTCTGCAGTCCTTGCAGGCTCTGGATCAGGCACAGCGTGAATACCTGCGATCAGTCACCGACTACAACGTCGCCCAGTTCCGACTGCACCACGCCCTCGGCTGGCCCTCGGACGCTGCCGCCGCAACGACTGCAACCAGGTAGCGATTCCCGCTTTGGTAGTGTGTCCGAATTAACTTCCCGATTTTTGTGATGGCACTACGCCGAAGGCGTTATACACATCAGCCTGGGGTTAGCCGCGCAGCGGCGCCACCCCAGGACCAAATGGATTAAATCACTCAACCCTGAAAGGGTTGCACAAGCCGTGATCCGAACAGAATATCGTCTTGTAGAACCCTTTCAGGGTTCAATTGATTCGTGCTCACCACCTGGGGTGGCGCTGCTGCGCAGCTGACCCCAGGCTATTTTGTGAAACGCCTTCGGCGTAACTCGTTTATGCCTTCGGGAAGTTGATTCGAACGCGTTTCTTAACAATCGCCGATCGGCTCTTGCGTTCTGTGACGGATGGCGACGACGGCGGATCGTGGCGGCAGCGATGCATCGAAGTCTGGCCACCGTGTCGACGGAAGTGCAAAGTCAGATTCGATCTCTTCGCCAGCACGATGCACGGAGACGAACCTCGGTCGCTCGGAGTGCTCCGACGTACGGTCCGGTCATACCAAACGAGAACACAAATATGAGCCCAGTTCTCGCTTGCTGTTGACGGCGAGCGTCCGGTGAACCGCATGGTGCAGTTTACCGTCGCTTTCGCGTGCTGATTTTCTGTTGGCGAGAGCGTGCTC
>JBLFXD010000817.1:0-3503 GCA_047611045.1 Planctomycetaceae bacterium
TCAACCTTTGTGTCTCCCACCATTCGGCAACGGAGAATTGCGATCCTTTTTTCCTTTGACGTGAATTAGGGGTGCGTCTTGACGCACCCGATGAGCGGCAGCGAATGATGAACCGGTGCGTCGAGACGCACTCTACTTCACTTCTTTTCGCAGAGTCTCGCGTCTATGAATGCCCCTGTCGTAATCGCCATTGCAGTCGCCGGTGTTTTGTTCTGGTTTGCCGGGATGTACATCATGGCCCAACTTGGAGGATGGGCAGCACTGGCAAAGGAATTCCGCGTGACTGAGTTGCCGTCATCAAAGACGTTCCGTTTTCGATCGGGTAGCGTTGGAATGGCAAACTACGGCGGAAGTCTGACGCTCCGTACGACTGACAAGGGGTTGCACCTCTCAGCCGGCGTGTTTGGCATGCCCCTTCTTCTGTGGCACCCGCCGTTGCTGATTCCCTGGTCAGAATTCCACAGCACCAGGAAGCGAACGTTTCTCTGGTGGAGCAGCACGGTGACTTATGTTGGCATGCCGGTCATCGCTCATATGACGCTGCCAGGATTCGTCGCCGATTACATCGATCGAGAGAACCCGTAGCGTCAACGGTTACTGACGCTCGGCTGAGTCGGTGGTGAAAGAGGCCTGCTGGATCTGGGAGCGGGCCAGCAGGAGGGTCTCTTTCAGCTTCGTGTTGTCCGGGTATTGCTTGAGGCACCATTCGAGAAGCGGGACGGCTTCGTCGAACTTCTGCTGGGCGACCAGCAGATTGACAAGTGTCTTGCGGTGGGCGTACTCGTGGGGATCGGAAGCGACGGCGTTTCTGGCGGCCTGAAGAGCGTTGGCTTCATCCTTTAGAAAGACGAAAGCAGCCTGGGCACGGCCCCAGGTGGTGGCAGCGGGTGGGCCTGTTTCCGACGTTGCCTGGTCGACAAGATCTTTTGCGAGTTTTATACCGACGATGCGGCTTTGTTCCTGATTGCCCAGTCCGGCGTAGTGGTTTCGCAGCGTCTGCAGTGACGAGTTATCGAACGTGAATTGTTCGAAGAAGAAGTCAGCGTTCTGTCGGCCCAGTGCCTGAATGACCAGACGCTGGTACGCTCCGCCGAGCGTGAAGACTTTCTTGAAGTGTGCCAGGCCGGTTTCGTCGTCTCCGGCAAGGAGCGCTTCGCGCCCGGCTGTCACCAGGACGGGTGGTGCTTCTGGCCGCGTTCTCAGGGCCTGATCGATCAATGCGAGTTCGTGGTCACGGTTGGACTCTCTCAGAAAGTTCAACTCGGCCATAAAGATGTACGCTTCTCCCTGTAGAGGACACAGGGCGACAGCCTGCCGAGCGTGCTGCAAAGATCGGTCAAGGAATTCTCGTCGGTCGGCCAGAATTTTGCCGAGCCATGTGTCGAGTGCTTCTCGCGTCTCAAACGGCGAGGTGTTGGCGGCGTCTCGAATTTGAGTCAGCGGCATCGGAATGCCACTCTTGCTTTGCTCCGCATCGAACTGCAGCCTCAACAGACTTGCAAGATTCAGATGTGCTTTCGCGTTGGCACTGTCGATCTCAAGCAGTTGCTCAAGTTGTTCGATCCGTTGATCCAACGATTCCGGTGAGTGGTTGAATTCAAGGTCAGCTTCCGCCAGCGACATGCGATGAAAGCTGTCCCAATGGTTGTTGGCCAATGCCGATGCCGAGTGGACTTCCAGCGAAACGTAGACGATGCCGCACATCGCAACGGCGGCTCCGCACCAGACGAATCGAGGAATGGCGATGCCGCGGTCAGACCGTGCGTCTTCGGCGGGTCGGCTGAGACGCCACACGATGGCGATGAGGAAAATCGTCATGGAGACGCACGCCGGGATGTACCAGACGAAGTCGACGACCGAGTGAACTACGCTCGCCGCGATGCCTGCCACAACGGCTGCCAGGCAGGCTGCATGCCGCGCTGTTGAAGAGTTTCGGTAAGCCTTGAAACACCAGATGCCGCAAACCAGAAGCCCCAACGCCAGCAGGCTGACGCCCGCGATCCCTGTTTCGAGCAGAACCTGCAGGTAGCCATTCTCGGCGTGGCTGTATTCGACTCGGTGGTCGCCGGTGACGTATTTGGGATAGACGAATCGGTGCGTGCCGACTCCGCTGCCGAGGCCGATGAAATCGGGAACGCCGCGCAGGACCGCTCCCCAGATTTGTTGCCGGCCGCTCGAGGCGTCTTCCAGCGATCCGGCTGCCGCCAGGGATTCGAAACGGGCTTCCAGCGATTGCGTTCCGTAAATGACGGCTCCGATTGCCGTCAGGATTGTCACCGCGAGAATTGCTCCGACTGCTTTGCGGCCAATCAGCGATTTCGCTCCGAGGATGATCGCACAGACGAGCGATGCTCCCGCAAAGACCGCAATGCCGGCTCTGGACAGGGACAACAGCACAGCGACGCCGCACAGTCCCAAAGCGATGAACAGCAGCGGGGTTTGGAGTTGGCCCGTGGCTGCGGACGAGGAAGACTCACTCCATTGATTGGATGATCTTCCCTGGGCAGATTCCGACTGACAACTTTTCCAGATCCACCAGATCAGCGGGCCGATGCCGAGTGCCAGGAAGTGTGCAAAGTGGTTTCGGTTCTGGAATGTCCCCATCACGGTGGAAGAACTTTCGCGGAACGGGTGATCGTAAACCCAGAGAAACCGTCCGTTCCCGAAGAAGTATTGAGCCAGTCCGACGCCAGCCATGCTGAGTGTCGCGACGGCGACGAGTTTCAACATGCGTTCCGCGTCGTCGATGGATTTGAGTCGTTGGACGAGGACGGTAAACAACATGCCGTACGCGACGAACAGCGACAGTCCGGAAACTGTTTCATGCGGAGCGACAGACACGGTGCTCCAGGCCGCTGGCGCGACGGCTTCTGAACCGGATGTCCACAGCGGCAGTGCCTGGGCGAGGCCCGGCGAGATGGTGCTGAGTATCGACTGAGGGAGCCCCACCAGCTGAAACACGACCAGCAGCACGCCAGCGATCAGCAGTCCTTCAACGCCGCTGAACGTGTAACGGGCGCGGCTGACGAGGCACTGATTGATCAACCATGCTGACGTCACGAAAGCGACGAGTGACACAAAGACGAGCTCGCCCAATGGGTGACGTCCGCCCATGAAGAGTGGAGCCACTACCAGTATCGCCAACAGTCCTGCGTCGACGATTTTTCGGGACAGACCTTGGTGAGGGGCACTCTGGCCGTCAACACTGAGTGGTTGGGTCGTGGGCATTCCATTGCTCCAGCATTCTTAATAATCACGCGACTACAACTACCAATACCGCAGGACGAGTGCTGTCCTGGAGTTTAAATCTGCATTCCGCAAAAACTCAATTTGTTCCGGTCGTCGTTTCGGGCAACTAGGCTGCTCGCCGGGAGGGGCTGTCAGCTGAAGTACGAGAGCTGGCGGCTGCGACGTTCGATTCGTGTTCCTGTGTGTCTGCCTCGTTGTCGTCGTGGCCGTAACCATAGTTGTGTCCGTAGCCGTACCCGTAGCCATACCCGTAA
>JBLFXD010000818.1:0-3491 GCA_047611045.1 Planctomycetaceae bacterium
GACGCCCGTTGTCCGCAAAACGGATCATTGCTGTTCAGTCTGACCTTGCTGCCAGACGGCTGGACCGGTCGAAAGCGAGGGCGTGATGAGTGGAATTGGCGCTGGCGGATTCGTACCAGGCGTAAACCCATACGCGGGTAACGTAAGCAGTACCAAAGGAACGGACGCCGCCCGTGCGGATTCCTCAGACCGTTCCAACGCCGCCGACAAATCGTCGTTCTCGCAAACCCTGAACGGTGCTGGCGAAACAGAACGCTCCGACGATCGCGACGCCGACGCCTTCTTCACCGCGAACGGCAATGACGGTAATCAAGAGGAAGGTCACGACGATTCAGAACAGCAGCCTGAATTGGCAGACGGCACGACCTCAACCGGTCCGACATCAGGCCCTTCAGCGATCGATCCGCCGCTCGACGACCATCGCGGCAACATGATCAACTTCGACGCCTGAGTGATCGCCCCGTGGGATTGCACATTCATGAGCCGTAGGGTGTGGCCAGCGGGCCGAACGAAACTCGCGGTGTGCAGGCGCGGAGATCTGCGAGCAATCATGACGACCGCGAACTCCAACAGTTGCCCGCGCCGGCACACCAGCCGTTTGATTTGCTCCGCTTGTCACACCCTACGAATGCCCACGGGCGACCGTTAATGCCGCAGCAGGAACTCGTTTGAATTCAGCAGTGCGAACTGCAGATCGAACAGACCGGTTTGAACATCCGGCAGCGACTTCAAGTGCCGCGAGATCAGTTCGCGTTCCTGCAGAGTCGGTCGGCGATTGACCGTTGTCAGGTAAATCAGTTCGACCGTCTCGTCGGCGGCTTTGCCAGCCGCCAGCCATTTGCTGATCCGACCTTCCGGTGACTTGATGTTGTTCACGATGGCCGGGTTATTGAGCATCTGAATGACCTGGCTCAGCGACGGCTCGGGGTCACGAGCACACTCGCACGTTGCATCCCGCACGGGTTTCGAAAACGCCATCAGGAATGAATGGTCGACCGTTCCGCTCGCCAGTTCGATCGCTCGCGTACCGGGCGGGAAACCGGGGAAGCGTTCGGGAATCCCAGTGACCGTCGAGATGGCGTCGAGAATCTGCTCGGCCTGCAACATTTGAATCTGTGCATGAGCGAAGTAACGGTCCGCAGCGGCAGCCTTCGGCGACTGTTGTTTCACCGGCTCGGCGCTGAGCTGGTACGTGCTCGAATTCAGAATGACTCTCAGCACGGGCTTGATACGAAACCCGCTGGCGACGAACTCTGCGGCAAGTTGATCGAGCAGCTCGGCGTTGGAAGGCGGGTTCGTATCGCGAAAATCGTCGACGGGATCGACGATCCCTTTGCCGATCAGATGAAACCAGAGTCGGTTCACGATCGACCGCGTGAAGTACGGGTTTTCGGGTTTCAGCAGCCACTCGACGAGCTTCTCGCGACGGTCATCGTCGGGACTTAGTTCACCGGGTGATTCGCCAAACGCCACAGGCTCGACGTTCTTCCCGGTGGCCGGATGCCGTACTTCGGTTCGCCGATCGAGATACACGATCTCGTCATCGCGCATGAACTGTTGCCCTTTGAATTTTACCCGGGAGAAGTAGGCCGCGAAGCCGTAATAGTCGCCCTGAGTGATCGCTTCGAACGGGTGGTTGTGACATTTCGCACAGCCAATGCGCACTCCCAGAAAGAGCTGCGACATTGCCTCGGCCGCGTCTTCGGGACTGCGTGCGACGCGATGGAAGTTGGCCGCCGGTCGGTTCAGCGTGTTGCCCAGACTGGTCAGCGTTTCGCGAGCGAACTCGTCGAAGGGTCGATCGTGTTGAAATCGGTCGACAAGGTAGCGATGAAAACTGTGGACACCGCGTTTGCTGATCGTGACGTCGCTGCCGCGCATGACGTCGGCCCATTTCATCGCCCAGAAAGCCGCGAACTCATCCCGCTGCAGCACGTGGTCGATCAACTTGCTTCGCTTGTCCGGCTCATTCGAATCAAGAAACGCAGTCGCCTCTTCGGCGGTCGGGACGGTGCCGATCGTGTCGAGGAATGCCCGCCGCAGAAACACTTCATCAGCTGCCAGCTTCGCCGGTTGAATTTGCAACTCCTGCTGATGAGCGAAAACACTCTTGTCCACAAAGTTGTTGACCGGCGGAGATTGATACTTGAACTGCTCATCCGGCTGCACGCACGTCAGCCGAGAGCCGACGATCTGCCCGAGATAGCGAACCAGGAAAGTGGCTTCGGCTGTTCCCGAAAACTCGACAAGACCGGTGGGTGATACCGAAGCTTCCGCATCATCGTTGGATGTAAAAACGGCGAGGTCCGTGACGTCCCGCGTTGATCCGTCATCGAAGTGGGCAATCGCGATCAGTTGCTGCTTTGGGAACTCGGCCGCGAGGCGTCGCTGTTTCGGGAGGACTTCCAGACGTTCGAGCGTTCGTTCCGTCGTGCTCGGCCGGCAGCCTTCCGAGATCCACATCCGCAGCGTCTGATACGTGGTGTCGGTGTTTCGAAATCGAATGCCGCCCTGGTGCGGAATCTGTCCCAAACCTTTTCTGAGAATCAGGCTTTCGTCCGGGGCCTGAGGGTTGGTTCGACGACCGAACGTTTCCCGCGCGAGCGTGACGTGATCAAGCGTCGGATCGAAGCCTCGCAGACTCAGCCGGAATCCGTTCTTACCCTGCGGCGCACCGTGGCACGCTCCGGAGTTGCAGCCCGCTCGACTGAGAGCCGCGAGGATGTCCGTGTTGAAGTCGATCGGATCTGCCGTTCCGAAGTTCTTCACGGTCACCATGGCGCTGGTTTCAACGCCGTTATGTCGAGCAACGATTTCAGCAGTGCCAAAACCTCGCGGCAAGACAAGGCCGTCAGATGTGACGACGGCGATGTTTGGTGACCGGCTTTCAAAGCGGACTTCTCGTGTCAGATCGAGTTGTTCGACTCGGTCGGAAAAGTGGCCGGTCGCCAGCACCTGTTGCTGAGCCCGCGACCCGACGAGTTCAAACCTGGTCGGTTCCACAGAGATTCGCGCAACGGGCGGCGCTGCATCCGCGGTTACCGGGAATCCAGCCAACCCAATGACAACGGCGAGAAGCATCACCCATGCCGAATGCCTGATGGGGTGCGGCAAAGATTTTGTCGCCGGGGCAAAAGCCCCCTCTCCCCCGAACAGAGTGTTTGAGTACGCCGGCGAACCTGCTTCGGGGGAGAGGGTTGGGGTGAGGGGGTTACATGGCGACGTCGAGTTCGACGACCCCCTCACCCTAACCCTCTCCCCCGCAAGTGGCCGCTGCCCGTATTCGTGTGCGAATCGCGGGGGAGAGGGGACTGTCAGGCTGACGGTAAGACCGTCGGCACCATCTCCCAACGATGATCCAACCAGCGTTTCTCGGAACGGCGTCTTTGCGAATATGTGGCACTTTGTCATTTTGGTTTTTTCACTTCAGGTTTCTTCACGTCGATCGAGAAATTCGGTTCGCGAAGGTGTTCTTCGTAACGGCCGACGTT
>JBLFXD010000819.1:0-3488 GCA_047611045.1 Planctomycetaceae bacterium
CCGAAGATATCGGCATGCCGGAAGTCATCAAGTCGAAAGTGCGGCACTACGGGAAGTCGAATTCCGGAGTCGTGCTCGTCGTTGGGCCGCCAGAGTCAGGGCTGACCACGACAGCGTTGTGCACTCTGCGCTGCGTCGACTCGTACATGTACCAGTGCTATATCATCGGCGATCTGGGCACGCGCACGGTGTTGAACGTGCCCGTCTTCGAACAGGAAGAAGGGCATACGCTCGAACACACTTTCCTTCGAATTCAGCGAAACGAGGGAAACCTCGTTTACATGGCCGAGCTGACCGACCCGGAAGTCGTGAAGGACGTCATGCAGGGTTCAACGGAAATGACGTTTATGTCCGAGATGTACGCTCGCGACGCCGCAGACGGGATCACAAAGTTCGTGGAGCTCGTCGGAAATCCAGCGCTCGCAGCCGAGCAATTGCGGATGGTCATCAGCCATAAACTGATCCGGAAACTCTGCCCGAAGTGTAAAGAAGCGTTCCGGCCGAATCCGAAGCTGCTCGCGCAAGTCGGTCTCCCCGAAGAGACGGAAACTCTCTACCGGAAGGCTCGACCACCGGAGCCGGACGAGAAAACCGGCGAGCTGCCCGATCCTTGTCGAGCCTGTGAGGGAGCCGGTTTCCGCGCCCGCGCCGCCGTGTTCGAAATGATCGACGTCACGGAAGGTATGAAGGCAGTCATCGCCGCTGGAGGCGACTCAGCCGCAATTCGCAAACAGGCCAAAGAAGAGAAACAGCTCAACTGCCAGAAGGACGCGCTGCGTCTGGTGCTTGACGGTTCGACCGGCCTGGACGAACTGCAACGAGTCTTCGCCCCTCCGGGCGGCCCACGTCGCAAGAAGAAGCCCGCTCGACGGCGTCCGCCAGAATAGGACACGGTTTTTCAACCATTAATAGACACGGATGACAGCGCCACTTTGCTGCACCTCTCCCTCTGGGAGAGGTCGGCCTCTCAGGGCCGGGAGAGGGTTGTTCGGGCCGTTCTGCAGTAAATTGTGTCAGTTCTGGTGTTGATGGACTGCCCTCACCCGCGGCTGAGACCGCGACCTCTCCCAGAGGGAGAGGTGGTTTCGCCCGAAGTGGCGCTGTCCAATTACTCAGAAGTAATTCAACGTGAACGGTCTGCCGCATCTCTTACGGCAGGCCGTTCAGCTTTCGCATGACCCATTCGGATGTCAGCAGCGCAAAGAACAGCAACAGGAAAATCCAGTGATCCCACAGCGTCGTTTCTTCGCGGCTTTCTGACGAGTCCTCTGGAGGCTTCAGCAATTCGACGATGCGATGCACCTCGTCCGGCATCAGCAGTTCGCCACCTGACGCCTCAGCAAGTTGCGTCAAAAGATCCCGGTTCGCGCTCAAGTCGCTGAGTTCTCCGGTCAACGGATCGCTGACGTAAAGCGAGGTACTGACCTCGCTGCCGAGATTGGCATTTTCGACGGTAACCTTGGCCGTCCATGTTCCCGATGGAAGCCCCACGGCTCTCGCTTGAAAGAGCAGGGGGCTGCCATCAACCGGCGTCAGGTCGATACGACTGAAAGGTTTCTCGTCCGAAGCATCGGACTCCTGGTAGATCTCGATCGACGCTTTCAGTTCAGGATTCAGATCGAGGAACCGTTTCTGCCAGCGAACTTCGAAGGCCGCGTCGTCTCCGACTGCCAACTGGCTGTTCTGCAAGAGTAACCGTACAAAATCGTTGCCTGCAGATGCCTTGTTGCGAGCCGCCCAGCGTGCCAGCTGCGCCCAGAATCGATGGTGATACTTGTCGCCAACGCGATGCCGCCAGCGCCACGTGCTGTCGATGCCGACCCACAAAACCTGGCCGAACCCGTAGTACTGGTGGACGATCATCGCGCTGTCACGTTCGGATTCGAGAGAAGGCTCATCCTGGCGATGTGCAGTGGCCAGAACGGTCGCCCCCGGCCGGGCCGTACCTGTGAGGCCCCACACATGCCCCGGCAACTGCGACCAGACACGTCGGTTTTTGAAGATGTCTGTGTCAAGTTGAAACATCGCGTGCCGGTCCGCGTCCGGAGTTAACTGCAACCGAAATCCGCGATCGACCGGCGAAGCGTCCTCACCGGATCGAGTCAGATCGATTTCACGCAGGTTCGTCATCGGCAGAAGCTGGCGAAGTTCCTGTGAATCATGCCTCCCAGGAAACTGATTCTTTCCCGCGAGTAGTACCAGCGTGCCACCTTGCTCGCGCACGAACTCGTCGATGACTTTCCAGGCAGTCGGAGTGACGTCCGCCGGCGAAACATCTCCAACGATGAGAAGATCGAGTTCAGACATCGTTGATTCGGCAACGTCCGCCGGCTTTACCGGCAACTGAAGTCGTTTCGGGAAGAACGTCGTCGGCAACACTCCGATGTGCGGCTGATTGAAGACGACCTGCTTCAGATCGACTCTTTCGTCACGACTTAGAGCATTGTCGATAAATCGAAATTCCCAGCGAGCCTCGCCTTCAACCAGCAGAACATGCGACTGATCGTCGACCACTTCGACGGCGAACGATCGCTGGTTGTTGTCTTCTCGAGTTTCATCATCCTGAACGGCAGTCCGAAGAACGTACTCATCGCGTCCGATCGTGTCCGCGTTCAATGGGAAGTCGACATCGACGAAGGGTGCTCCGGCGGTGTCGGGCGGAACTCGGACGACGCGAGATTCTTCGGTCCCGTCGGCGTGTTGGAGAATGACGGTCAACTCTTCGTTGCGAAAACCGTCGGCGGCCAGGCGGGCTTTGACGACGGGCGTGTCTTTCTGAAAGACGATCTGCGGATGCTCCAGCGAAAGGATCGAAATATCTTTCGGTCGAAGTTCTGACCCGAACATCACGGGAATCAACGGAGTATTCAGCGTTCCCAATCGGGCTGCCGCTTCCAACGGATCCGGACCGGCGTTGTGTCGACCGTCCGTCAGCATGACGACACCCATCACTTTGGACGTGTCGTCCGTGACGCCTAAGTCAGTCGCGATGCTTAGATCAGACTGCTGCGGAATCAGCGACGGAATCGGCCCGGCCAGCGACTCACCGAGCAGCGATTCGTCGAGGGTTTCTGCTTTGGCAGCGAATACTCGAATCTCGACGGCGCCGATTTCGTTGAGTTGAGCCAGCAACGGTTGCGAGGTCGAGTTCAGCAGTCGCGTGGCAATCTCGCGGCGGGGCAGGGCACGGACCGCTTCGATGACCTGCTCGACGTTCGCTTTACGAAGGCGAGTCAACTCGTCCCGACTGGCAGCCGTCGACGCATCGGATTCCTGCACCCAGGTCGGCTCTTTGCCGCTTTCGTATTCTGAGATCCACCGATCGAGTCGCTCGTCTGTCGCAGCGTTGCCGATCATTTCCAGACTTCTGGCCCAGCGCAGCAACGATGCTTTGCTGGCATGAGCGTCGGCAGTGTCCATGCTCTCAGAGACGTCGACCGCCACGATGATCTTCGCCGAGCGATCTCGGTCGAGTACCCAGGTGACAA
>JBLFXD010000820.1:0-3478 GCA_047611045.1 Planctomycetaceae bacterium
TCGGCTGCCGGAACTGCGCGGAGCTTGTTCCAGCCTACTGTTATACCGATTGAAAACTCACAGCGATCGAAGCGCCCGCAAACCAACCCTGAAAATGGTCTAATCGCTATCGACGACACAGTCGGGCATGCGTTGGACTCGGCCGGTGCTGTCGACGCAGGCGAGGACTGACTTGGCTGTCGTCAGGATCGTGGCGCCTCGGCGGAGTTCGTATTCGTGTTCCAGTTTCGCCATGGTCGCGCGGGAAATTTTGGTGTGGAGTGTCAGTTCGTCGTCGTAGCGGGCGGGTGCCAGGAATTTGCATTCCAGTTTTGTCACGACGAAGAACAGGCCGGATTCTTCGATCTCGCGATAGTTGCCGCCGGATGCTCGGAAGAGTTCGGTGCGGCCCATTTCGAAGTACGTGAAATAGTTGGAATGGTGCAGGTAACCCATCGGGTCTGCTTCGACGTATCGGACTCGGATTTGAATTTCGTGCTCTCTTAACACTTTCAGCTTTCCTGCTTCGTGATGCTGTAAGAAGGGGGAACGCAGAGTTCGCTGAGACTAAAAACGCAGAGTCAAGTGGAGAGGTCTCCGTTACTCTGCGAGTCCTCTCCGACCTCTGCGTTCAAACGTCAGACGGATGGGGATCTCGAAGACTCACCCGGAATCGTGTCAGTTTTCGACGGGCGATTCAAACAGAGACGCGAAATCGATCTCCTCGGTCGAGCTGAACCTGCGGTTTCGCTCTTCAGCTTCGGCGACGAGCTTCTTCAACTCGGGGCTGACCAGGTCGCGGTGATCGGCCAGTTTGATTGAAATCAGCTCGTGCGAATCTTCGTACCGTTCGGCCAGCATAGCGAGTACGGCCTGGCCGGCGACGCCGTCGGCTTTCCAACGGTTGTCGTTCTCGCGAGCCAGTTCGTCGAAGTGAGCGAGTGCGTCTTTGTAGCGACGCGACTTCAACTGAAGCAGCCCCAGTTCGCGGTGAGCTTCCAGAACGGCCCCTCGGCTTTCAGGAAATTCATCAATGACAATCTGCCAGGCTTCTTCCTGACGCTCCGGCCGCGACGGTCCCTTCTTCAGGGACATGGCTATTCGGACCTGCTCCTGAGCCGTTTCCTCAATCTCAACCGAAGTCACTGCACCAACCGGTGCGTCGAGCGGGTTTTGCCTTCGTAGATCACGACCGGCTCCCGAGGCGATCAGAAACACGGCGAGGCACCACAACCCGTACTTCTTGAGTTGCCGACTCGTTGGCATCGCGTCCCGCCACGATTCCGACGGCGGAGGCTCCTCGGCATGTGCGAAGCTTCCACCGGTCTCGCCGGACTTTTCGATTCGCTTCAGTTCGGTCAGCACCGCGCGAGCATCAGGGAATCGTTCGGCCGGATCTTTCAACATCAAACGATGCACGACTTTGATCAGCGACGGCGGAAGGTCCGGTCTCAGATCCTGCAGCGGCGGCGCGTCTTCGTTGAGATGTTTGTAAGCCAGGGCGAATGCAGTTGCCGCTCGGAAGGGCGGGCTACCAGAGAGCAGGTGATAAAACGTGACGCCCATCGAGTACAGATCGCTGCGAGCGTCGACGGCGGCTCCGTTGACCTGTTCGGGGCTCATGTAAAGCGGCGTGCCCATCGTGACTCCCATTTGAGTCAGATTCACGCGTTCGCCGCCGAGCGTCAGTTGTGCCAGACCGAAGTCCGTCACTTTGGCGACCATCCGACGGGTCACCATGATGTTTTCCGGCTTGATGTCTCGATGGACGATTCCCGCCTGATGAGCCGCGTGCAAGGCGGAGCTGACCTGCTTCATCAGGTGCATGGCGATGTGAGCGGTCGGCGGTTTTTTCTTTTGAAGGTACTGCCGTAGGTTGGCTCCCTGAACATACTCCTGCGCGATGTACTGAATGTTTTCTTCTTCGCCGACCGCGAACACCTGCACGATGTTGGGATGATTGAGCCCGGCGGCGGCGCGGGCTTCGTGCTCGAAACGTTTGCGGTGAGTTTCGTCGCTGCCGAAGTCAGACCGCATGACCTTGATGGCGACGTTGCGTTTGAGCGATGTCTGTTCGGCAAGGTAGACCTGAGCCATCCCACCGGAACCGAGCGTGCGCAGGATTCGAAATTCTCCCAGCGTGCAATCACTCAGGTCGATAGCCCGGCTGGCTGACGCGGAGGGAACGAGAGTCTGGGCGAGCGTTTGCTCTCCGCTCATTCCGGCATTGGCTTCAAGGCGTGTCTGTGTCCCGGAAATGGCTCCCAATTGCGACTGAGTTGTTGTGAGGTCCGCTGTGGCCGGCGTTCCTTGCTGAGCACTGCCGCGTTCTGATTGCTGCTGCGTCGCCCGTTCGTGCATTTCCTGCAGCGACGCAGCCGAGAGTTCGTCCGTCTGTGCCAGGTTGGAATCGTCCGCTGCCGACAATCCCGGCGCAGGCGACGAGCTGTCGCTCGCTGCTAACTTCTTCTGATCGGGAGATGATCCTTCGCTGGTCATCGGATGCTGGCCATTGAACTGTCGAAGGTTTCGGTCAAGAGTTAACGAGTCTCGTCAGGCTATTCAGAACGTTTGCGCACACAAATCATCATAGGCTTGGGTACTCGATGCAGCCACAGAAGGTTTCTGTTTGCCATTCTTCCGAGCCGCTCCGATCAGTCGGATCAGACCGTCTATCCTGACTTAACCGTCGCAGAGGGCAGCCCGCAGCGGCATTACCAACCTGACAAACCGGCCTCATGCTCTGCGGTTTACACCTCCACGGGCAAATTAGGACAGCGGTAGGACAACCGCCCTCAAAAGCGTGACCTAGAGATTTAGTGTTGGAATTTCGCAGTCGCGGTCGGACCGCATCATTTATTGGGGACACGCTCGATGAGATCAATCCGAGAATTCCATGACGATGATTCAGGTTCACGGCGCGGGTCAATCATCATCCTGGCCGCAGTTTTCATGATCGTGATTCTGGCCTTTGCGTCGTTCTCGGTCGACTTCGGCTACATGGTGCTGGTTGGCCAGGAGATGCAGTCCGCCGTTGACGGAGCCGCCCTGGCAGCAGCACAGGAACTGCAACTGACTCCGGACGGTGGTGAGGACCTGGTAATCGACGCGGCGGTCGATCTTGCGGCCGCGAATACCGTGAACGGGCAGAATCTAACGCTGCAACGAAACAGCGACGTAGAGATCGGGAACTGGGACGAATTGACAGGCCAGTTTACACCGTTCTCCGGAACCGACTTAACACTGGCAAACGCAGTGAGAGTCCGCGGTGAGTTGAGCAACGCTCGAAACAATGCTGTCAATCTATTCTTTGCACCGGTTCTGGGGCACAAGACACACCAGGTCGCAGACCAGGCCATCGCGGTGATTGGTCGGACGAGAATGCGCGATGTCATGCTCGTTATCGACTGCTCAGGGTCAATGTCGTCTTACAACCGGATGACGATGACTCGAGCCGCTGCGTTGGTGCTGATTGACGAGCTCGGTACCGACGATCGCC
>JBLFXD010000821.1:0-3475 GCA_047611045.1 Planctomycetaceae bacterium
CCTGGAAGTTGGTATGGTCAGTGAAGGTCTGATGGGACGATTCGCTCAGGCCGGTAAACAGGGAGCGGCGCCGCCGAAGCCAGCGGGTGGAGCGGCTCCAGCAGGTGCTCCGGCTGCACCTCAGGAATAGTTTCTCAGTTGATTTCGTGATGAGAACCTTCCCGGAGCCGTTGATGGCTCCGGGGCATATTCTAATGTTCTGACGGGTTTTTTAATGGCCAAGCGTGATCGAACATCGAGTGGCGCCCCTGACATCGAAGTCGACATGACACCCATGATCGACATTGTGTTTCAGCTGATCGCCTTCTTCGCGGTGATAACCAATTTCGAAGAGACTCAGGCTGACGAACGAGTCAAGTTGCCGCGTGACACCCTGGCCAAGCCGCCAGAAGTCAAAGTCGAGCACCAGCTGGTTCTGAACGTCGGTTTCTTTCGAGACATGGAGGGCGAAAAGACGGACGCCCAGCCGTGGCTGTTTAACTTCGTCGATGGAGAGCCGGTGTTGCCGCTTTCTGCCGGGCGGCAACTCACGAGAGAAGCGAATCTGTTTTCGGCCAAGGGGGTCGACGTCAAGGATGTGACGGTCAAGGTTCGCGCTGATGCAGAAGTTCAGACTGGCATCGTCCAGGAACTTATTAAAATCTGTCAGGACGCAGGCTTCGAGACCTTTGCGATGTCGGCGATGTCTGGTCCGGTAGAATAGAACTCTGCATGCTGGTGGCTTAGTTCAGTCGAAGATTGAAATTGCTGTTGGTTGAAACTGCGTCAGCCTGAGGAGGCTGAAATCATGGCGAGAAGACGAGTACAGTCAAAAGGCGAGAAGCTTGAGACAAACATGTCGGCAATGATCGACATCGTTTTTCAGCTGCTGATCTTCTTCATGATTACGTTGCAGATTTCGGAGCCGGAAGGCGACTTCAACATCAACATGCCGGCTCAAGGGACGCCACAAAATCCAAACGACGTTCCGCCGTTACCGGATATCAAGGTGAAACTGCGGGCTAATCCGGATGGAAGTCTGGCTGGATTGTTCTTCGGATCACGAAATCTAGGCGTCGGTCCGGCAGCATTTGAGCAGCTGAATATCGAAATTCTGAAAGTGATTGGACGGCCTGGTGATCCAATTACGAAGGACATGCCCGTAGAAATTGATGCCGATTACAATCTCCATTTCAGCAATGTCATCAACGCAGTCGGTGCCTGCACGGGTCGAGTCGACAAACGCAGTGGCAACATTGTGAAGTACATCGAGAAGATAAAATTCAAACCGCCAATTCCGCCGGGCGGAGGGGCGTGATGACGTCGGGGCGTTGTCAATGAGTCAGAATCGGGCTCGAAGGATTTCCTTCGAGCCCTTTTTGTATATGCAATGAAGGATGTTGTGCCGGAGCGTGGATCGTTTCGGTGGGGGGAAACGGAGATCGCCATGCCGGAGTTGAGTCAGGCACTTAAACGTCTGAAGATCAAACGTCTTGTGTTACAGATCCACGATCCTGCGTTTCCGTCCGCCGCTGATGAAGATGTTGGTCGGGGCTCGCCGAATTCCAGCGGCGCCACTGACTTCATCCAGTTTCTGCAGCAGACCGGGTTCAACGGAATTCAGTTTGGACCGCAGGGGCAGACGGCGAGGTCAACTCCGTGCCCCTACGACGGACAGCTGTTTCCGCACGATTTCAGATCGGTGGCGCTTAAGCCGCTGGTTGAAGATTCGTACTGGCGAGGAATTCTCAGCCGGGAAACTCTGGAGGGAATCGTTCAGGCCAAACCGGCAGGCAACTACCGAACGCATCATGAGTACGCCTGGGACGAAGTGTCGGCGGCCCTGGATGAAGCCTTCGCGTGTTTTCGTGCCCGAGGTCACTCGAAGTTCCAGGTCGATGTCGATTTCGCCACGTTCTGTGAGAGCAACGAATCGTGGCTTGCTAAGAACGATGGCGGAGTCGTTGAGCAGAAGGCTGCGTTTCCTCAGTTCGTTCTCGATAGGCAACGACGAGTGTTGCGGGCGACGTTTCCTGAATTAAGTTTCTACGGCGATCTTCAGATTGGGATGGCACGAGACGACGCACAGGAATTTGCGTCGTTGTTTCACCCTGAGTATCTGATGGGGGCGCCGCCGAGCCGGACGAATCCGGAAGGACAGCCGTGGGGGTACGCGGTTTTTCACCCGGAGCAAATAGATTCGGGCAATGCGCAGGCATTCCTGCGTCGACGAGTGCAGCGAATGCTGTCGGGCTTTGATGGCGTCCGAATTGATCATCCGCACGGAATGGTTTGCCCGTGGGTTTATCGTCGAGACGTTCAGCCTCCGCATGTTGGTGTGCGATCCGGATCTCGACTGCACGAGTCGCCAGCGGTAGCTGAGCATCCAGAGTTGGCCAGCTTTGCGATTGCGACTGCCGAGCAGATTGACGAGTCCGGCGAGCCGTTTGGCGAATCCTGGGTGAAGGAGCTGACCGATGAGCAGGTACAGCGTTACTCGGTGCTGATCGACGTCGTGCTGGATTGTGTTCGCGAAGCCGGAGGTGACATGACGTCGGACGTCGCCTGCGAAGTACTCAGCACGCTGCCGTATCCGTTGCGGCGAGTGATGGAGCACCACGGCCTCGGGCGATTTCGAGTTGTCCAGAAGGCGAAGCTGGACACTCCGGACGACGTTTACCGCATCGAGCAGGCGTGCCCGAACGACTGGATCATGATGGGCAATCACGACACGCCTCCGATCTGGATGCTGGCTCGCGGCTGGTGCGACGGCGGTCGCGGACACGATTGGGGCGAGTATCTCGCCGATCTGCTTACGGTTTCAGAGGTTGATCGCCCCGAGTTTGTACGCCGCGTCGCGTCTGATCCGGGCGAGCTGGTTCACGCTCTATTCGCGGCGATACTGGCCAGCGAGGCTCAACATGTGTCGGTGTTCTTTACTGACCTGCTTGGGATGAGCGGTTTCTACAACAGCCCCGGAGTGGTCAACGACACAAACTGGACGCTCCGAGTGCCGCGGGACTTTGCGGATCAGTACGAAAGGCGATGTCGAGAAGGTCGTGCGCTGGACGTTGCTCGTTGTGCGCGGGCGGGCGTTGAGGCGGTCGAACGTCGGAGTTGAAATTCGCGTTCGAGGTGGATCAACGCTGGTCAGCATGTGTAGGGCATGTCAAACGCAGCGCCGGCGTGCCACGTTGTTTGATTTGGCACGCCGGCGCTCCGCTTGACATGCCCTACGGTGTGCTGGGTGCTTCTTATCGAAGAATCACTGACCGCGGGTCTTTTTCACAAGGGCGACGTACTGTTCGGCGAGGGAGCTGATGCGGTTCATATCGCCGGAGGCGACGGCTTGTTTCTCGACAAGCGCAGAGCCGAGTCCTACGGCGCAGGCTCCGGCTTTGATGAAGCCTGGGAGGGTTTCCAGGTCGACTCCGCCGGTTGGAAGCAGTCGAACCTGTGGAAGCGGGCCGTGGAGAGCCTTCAGGTGTGACGGTCC
>JBLFXD010000822.1:0-3473 GCA_047611045.1 Planctomycetaceae bacterium
TTTCGAGTGACCAGAGCGTCAATGAAGTTTGAACGATCTCCGCGCCGGCACACCGCAGTTTCAATTCTGCCCGCTGGTCACACCCTACGAAAACTCACAATCTCGTAGACCAAAACACAAAGGCCCGGCAGGATGAGTTCCTGCCGGGCCTTTTCTTGATTTTCATGTTCAGAAATTGAATCGATCGCTCAGTGGTCTCCCATCAGCCACTCCATCGCGACGTCGTCGTCGGTTGTGGCTTTCGGCATCTCGATGGGTTCGGGAACTCGCTTTCTTCGGTTTTCGCCAGCGAGACCGGCTTTCTCCAGAAGACTTTTGTCGAATGGGTTCTCTTCTTGCTCTTCGGGACGTTCGCCCAAAGCGTGGTAGCTCATTTCGTACCGGTGTTTGGCGACGGTCAACGTGTCGCCAGGGAACACCCATTTCTGATCGCAGCGGGAATCGTTCACTTTGATTCCGTTGGCACTTCCGAGATCACGGACGAACCAGTAACCGTTGATCAGTTCTAGTTCGCAGTGATGCGAAGAAACATTCGCAAATCTCAAGGTGATGTCACAACTCGGGCGGCGTCCGATCAGCAGCTTTCGCTTCAGCAGAGGTATCGGATCTCCGCCTCCGCTGGGGGTCAACTCTCCGTAGAGCTTCGACTCGTCCATCGTTGAAACCCTCTCTAACAGGCAGTCATGAAAATGGGAAAAGAAGAAAAAGAAAAAAGACAGGTACCCATCAGCAAATGAGAAAACACTGACGGAAGAATCGGCCTGGTGTGACACGTCATCGCGAAGGAGCCGCAACGATCGTGCCGACACTAAACAAACAATCTGGAACGTTTCCAGACGCGAATCATGCTAATCCCGAAGGCACAGCGGCTCAAGTTTGAACAACCAGAATTGCGGCAATTCGCAAATGCGGTTTCCCGCTGGCCGAATCCGGGCATCCTCAACGTACCACCATCGAGCGGGAATCTACAGAAAGAGTCTCGAAGATGCGGCAAGTTCGATGACCAGAAGACGTGACAAAACCAAGTATCGCGACTCGATATACCAGAATCTTGCCACGTCTTCACGAACTAACTCGCGAAACGAAAAAACCGGCCGGCGATCTACAGATCACGGGCCAGTTTTAATCGGTCGTGCGGAATTCTCGGGATGTCGCCAGTCCGGATGACCGTCAGGCTCCGAACTTTTCAAGTCGTCCGGCGTGTGCCATTGCGAAACCCATCAGGTATTTCGCGGGGAACTGACCGAGGCCGCCCATGATGCATTCGGATTCGCCGAATTCCTGACAGCGATCCGGTCGGCAAAGGTCCGAAGACAGCAGAACCGGCACCGGGTGCCAGCTGTGCGACTTCATTTTCGCGGGCGTGCTGTGGTCGCCGGTGACGATCAGCACGTCCGGGTTGAGTTCCGTGATCCTCGGAATGATGGCGTCCAGCTCTTCGGTCCGCTGCACTTTCGCGGGGAAGTTGCCGTCTTCGCCGGTTGAATCTGTGTATTTGAAGTGGACAAAGAAGAAATCGTAGTCATCCCACGACGCCTTCAGCCGGTCCATCTGATCGTCGAGCGTCTGCCCTGCGTCCAGAATGTCCATGCTGACCAGTCGGGCGAGGCCGCGGTACATCGGGTAAACGGCGATCGCGCCGGCTCGCAGACCGTATACCTCTTTATAAGTAGGGACGGCGGGCATTTTGTCGATGCCACGCATGGTGAGCAGATTGGCCGGCAGATCGTCCTTCAGAATCTCGCCTGCCTGAGCGAGGAACTGTTTCGCAATTTCAGCAGTCCTCTGCGACGGCTCGTCCGCTCCGACTGGCTCCAGCGGTGGGACGCCGGTTCGCTGAGGATCGGTGTCGTTGACGTTGCCGCCGAGTCCTTCGCCTCGGAAGACGATGACCAGACGATACTCTTTGACATGTTGGACGAAGACTTCGACACCGGGGATCTCGATCGTGTCGAGCTTCTCGCACAGCTTCGAAGCAATCTCCGAACCGATGCGGCCGGCGCGGCGATCCGTGATGTTGCCGTCGGCGTCGAGCGTGCAGAAGTTGCCGCGGATGGCGACATCGTTCGGGCCGAGTTCGAAGTCGATCCCCAGAGCTTCCAGGACTCCGCGTCCGATCTGGTATTCGAGCGGATCGTAACCGAACAGCCCGAGGTGCCCCGGTCCGCTGCCCGGAGCGATTCCCGGCAGAACCGGCGTGCTCAGACCGAGCGTTCCGGCCTTGGCCAGAGCGTCCATGTTGGGAGTTTTCGCGGTTTCCAGTTCGGTCCCGCCGCCGGCTTCGATCGGCAATCCGCCGAGGCCGTCGGCGACCAGCATTACGATTTTCGAATCACTCTGACGCTGCAGTTTTCGCGTCAGGTCTTGAAGGTCGCTCATAGTTCACTCAATCTTCTGCGTTCGGAGTTTCGAGGTCGAAAGGGCCGGTATTGTTGGGAAGCCAACTGGCAGTTGCAATCGTGCCACGACGCTGCCTTTCGCTCGACTTCGGCCGCCGATCGACGAGTGTCTTGCAGTTGGAATCTTCTCCCGAAACACTTTGTCGATCTGTTGTGTCAATTGCCGGTTCCTTACCGAACTCGCGGCCGGACCTGGATTCTGCCGCATTCCTTCCGAGAAAGTTGCCCTATGAAAACTCTGTTGACGACTCTCGTTGCCCTCGCGGTCTGCCTGACATCAGTCATCGACATCCGCGCTGAAGACGCCCCGATCAAAATTCTGTTGGTCACCGGCGGTTGCTGCCACGATTACGACTTCCAGACTAAGGCGATGCAAAAGGCTCTGAAGGACCAGGGCATCGCTGCCGAATGGAAGGTCGTCAACGAGGGCGGCAAAGGGACGAAGGCTGAAATCCCTCTCTACGAAAACCCCGAATGGGCCTACGGCTACGACGTCGTCGTCCACAACGAATGTTTCGCCAACACGTCTGATCCGGCTTATATCCGAAAGGTCACGGGGCCTCACAAGGCTGGAGTCAACGCCGTCGTCATTCACTGCGCGATGCACACGTACCGGGCCGCCGACGTCGATGATTGGCGAGAATTTCTGGGCATCACCAGCAAGCACCACGAGCACCAGAGCGAGTACCCTGTCAAAGTCGTCGCGAATGATCACCCGATCATGAAAGGCTTTCCTGCCGACTACAAATCCGCAAAAGACGAGCTGTACATCATCGAAAAAATCTGGCCAAACACCGAAGTTCTTGCGACTTCGATCAGCGAAAAGACCGGAAAACTGAACCCGGTGTTCTGGACGAACCGCTACGGCAAGGCCCGTGTCTTCGGCACGACGTACGGTCACTCGGTTGCCACGTTTGAAGATGCTGTGTTTCTGAAAACGCTGGCTCGCGGCATCAAGTGGGCTGCGGAAAACAAGAAGAAGTAACGCTTATAGTAGGGTGTGACCAGCGGGCTGAACGGGGATTGCGGTGTGCCGGCGCGGAGATCTGCGAGCAATCCTGACGGCTACGAAAT